>JBBQYN010000121.1:0-7286 GCA_038208655.1 Actinomycetales bacterium | reverse complement strand
AGGCTCGACCAACGAGCTGCGCTCGCTGCCCCGCGCTGGTCCTGTGGCGGTCTCGGCAAGCTCGACCGACGAGCTATGCTCGCTGTCCCGCGCTGGTCGTATGGCGGTCTCGGCAAGCTCGACCAACGAGCTACGCCCGCTGCCCCGCGCTGGTCGTGTGGCGGTCTCGGCAAGCTCGACCAACGAGCTGCGCTCGCAACCACACGCTGATCGAGCTTGCCGAGATCTCCACTGACCCATGTGAGCTGCGCTGGCGCTCAGGGCCCGAGCGGGCTAGATTTCGTCGCTTTCGATGAGCTCGGTGGAGACCAGTTCGTGCACCCCGGCGAGAATCTCATCCGGTCGGAACGGGTAGCGGCTGATTTCGGCCTCGTCGCTGATGCCGGTCATCACCAGGATGGTGTGCAAGCCCGCTTCGATGCCGGCCACAATGTCGGTGTCCATGCGATCACCGATCATGGCGGTGTTCTCGGAGTGCGCGCCGATCTTGTTCATGGCGGAGCGGAACATCATGGGGTTGGGCTTGCCCACCACATAGGGCTCCATGCCGGTGGCCTTGGTGATCAGGGCCGAGATCGCACCGGTGGCCGGCATCGGGCCGTCTTTGCTGGGGCCGGTCGCATCGGGGTTCGTCGCGATGAACCGGGCGCCATTCAAAATCAAGCGGATGGCCTTGGTGATCGCCTCGAAAGAGTAGTTGCGGGTCTCGCCCACTACGACAAAATCCGGATTGGTCTCGGTCATCACGAAGCCCGCCTCATGCAGCGCGGTCGTGATGCCCACCTCACCGATCACGAACGCGGTGCCGCCGGGCATCTGCGCCTTGAGAAAATCGGCCGTGGCCAGCGCCGAGGTCCAGATGCGGTCTTCGGGAACGTTCAGGCCGGAGGAACGCAGCCGGGCGCTCAGGTCACGCGGGGTGAAGATCGAGTTGTTGGTCAGCACCAGGAACGGGGTGCCGGTGTCGGTCCACTGTTGCAGCAGGTCCGCGGCTCCCGGGAGGGCTTGATTTTCGTGCACGAGCACACCGTCCATATCGGTGAGCCAGCATTCGATCGCGTCTCGGCGTGCCATGGGGCGTTCCTCTCGTCGGGGTTTCAGCCTAGCCGCGACGTGTGGCGGTGACGCCACCGGGTTCGTGGGTCAGGCAGAGAGCCAGATCATGCCGGCTGCGGCGGGGCTGAGCTCGCGGGTCCGGCCGTCTTCCAATCGCACGGCCACACCGGCATCGGGAGGAACCGCTCCGCCGGCATGGCCCGTGGCTGCCGGGTCTGCCGTGGCCGGGTCGGGCGTGGGCACGGCGGCAAGCACGGTGAGTCGGGAACCCGGGCCGATCGCATCCGCTGCCAAAGCACGCAGCAGTTCCGAATCCTGGTCGCTGATGCGCAGCACCGTGCCCGCGTGCCCGGTCGGCGCGGCGGCGAGCACCACGGCGGGTGCGCGGGTAACAGCGCCCACGGCGTCGGGAATTGGGTCGCCGTGCGGATCGTGCTGCGGGCGGCCCAGTCGCACGTACATGGCTTCGAGCAACCGGTCCGAGAGGGAATGTTCCAGAATTTCGGCCTCCTCGTGCACCTCGTCCCACTGGTATCCCATGTCGCGCACGAGCCAGGTTTCGATCAACCGGTGGCGGCGCACGACGGCGGTCGCCCGGATCACGCCTTCGGGCGTGAGCGTGAGCGGCCCGTACGGCACGTGCCGAACCAGCCCGGCGGCGGCCAGTTTCTTCACCATCTCGGTGACCGACGACGGGGCAACCCCGAGCCGGGCCGCGAGCACCGACGGTGTGATCGGGCGCGGCTGCCACTCGGTGTGGCCGTAAATGGTCTTGAGGTAGTCCTCAAACGCGGGGGCGGAATGCTTCACGGCGGTCACTCTCTTCGACTGTGGGGGAGGGGGCAGCGGATGCGGTGCCGACTGTCTCGGTGTCGGCCTCCGGTGCCGGGTCGGGCAGGCCGGCCCGGCGTCGCCGGTACACCCGGGGGATGACCCCGCCGCGCGGACCGAACAGGTAGGCGGCGGCGAACAGAACGGCCTGCGCGAGTACGACAGAGCCACCGGTAGAAATGTCGGCATAGAAGCTCACGTAGACGCCCACGAGCGCGGCCACGCTCGTGGCGATGACGGCGAGCACCAGCATGCGGCCCATGCTCGCCGTCAGCAGGTAGGCCGTGGCGCCGGGAATGATGAGCATCGCGACGACCAGAATGATGCCGACCGCCTGCAGCGTGATCACCACTGTGAGGGCGAGCAGACCCAGGAGCAGCGCCTTGAGAAACCGCACGTTGATTCCGAGAGCGTGCGCGTGGGTGGGGTCGAAGGCGATCAGGGTGAAGTCCCGCCGTTTCACGATCAGGATGATGCAGCTGAGCAGCCCGATCACGAAGACCTGCCACAGGTCGGCCACGCTCACACCCAGCACGTTGCCGAACAGAATGTGCGACAGGTCCGTCTGGCTCGGGGTGATCGAGATCAGCACGACGCCCAGCGCGAACAGGGAGGTGAAGACCACGCCGATGGCGGCATCCGATTTGATCTTCGTGGTCGACTGGATGCCGCCGATCAGGGCGACTGCGCCGACACCGAAGATGAACGCACCGATCGCGAAGGGCCACCCCAGAATGTACGCGAGCACAACCCCGGGAAGCACCGAATGGCTCACCGCGTCGCCCATCAGCGACCAGCCGATCTGCACCAGCCAGCAACTCAGCAGGGCGCAGGTGACGGATGCGATCAGCGTCGTCAGCAGCGCACGCGTCATGAACGCGTACTGCAGGGGCTCCATCAGCCACTCGATCATGCGCGTACCTCGATCATTCCGACACCTCGAACGCTCGGGCCAGCAGCGCGGGGGTGAGCGCTTCGGCGGGGGGACCTTGAAAGAGGATGCGCCGCTGCAGCAGCACCACATCGTCACAGAGCGCGGGCACTCCGGCCAGGTCATGGGTCGAAATCAGAATGGTGCGGCCCTCATCACGCAGTTCGTGCAGCAACCGGCTGATTGTGGCCTGGCTGGTGGTGTCAACGCCGGCAAACGGTTCGTCGAGCAGCAGCAGCCGCGCGTCCTGGGCGATACCACGGGCCACGAACGCGCGTTTGCGCTGCCCGCCGGAGAGCGCTCCGATCTGGCGGTGCGCGACTGCGCTGAGGCCGACCCGGTCAATGGCCTCGGCCACGGCGCGGCGGTCCGCGGCGCGCGGTCGGCGGGTGACGCCGAGCCGGCCGTACCGACCCATCATGACGACGTCCCGTACCGAGAGCGGAAAATCCCAGTCCACCGATTCGGATTGCGGCACGTAGGCCAGCTGGTTGGCCAGTCGGGCCCGCTTGGCATCCGTTCCGAACAGGGCGATGCTGCCGGCGTCGGGTCGGGCGAGCCCCATCAGGGCCTTGAACAGGGTGGATTTTCCTGACCCGTTCATGCCGATCAGCCCCACGATTTGCTCGCTTGCGACGGTCAGTGTGATGCGGTCCAGCGCGGTCACGACGCCGTACCGTACGGTGACGGACTGCACCTCGATGGCCGGCGGGATGGCCGGAGCCCGGGCTGCGCCCGGGCGGGCCGGCGTGACGGGCGCGGTCATGAGGCGAGCCCCTCGGCGATGGTGCGCATGTCGTAGCGCAGCAGGTCGAGATAGGTCGGTACCGGGGCGCCGTCGGAGAGTGAATCCACGTAGAGGGTGCCGCCAAGCGTCGCGCCGGACTCGTCGGCGACGACCCGCTGGGAGGCGTCGCTGACGGTGGATTCGCAGAACACCGCCGGAACCTGCCGTTCCCGTACCGTGTCGATCAGGGCGACCACCTGCTGCGGGGTGCCCTGGCTTTCCTGGTTGACCGCCCAGAGGTAGCCCTCGTCGAGTCCCACGTCGCGGGCCAGGTAGCTGAACGCGCCCTCGCAGCTGACCAGCATGCGCTGGGCAGGGGGAATGTCGGCGACCACTGCGCTGAGCTCAGCGCTGAGCGCCTCGAGTTCGCCGGTGTAGGCGGCGGCGTTTGCGGCGATGCCCGCCGCGGACTGCGGCACCAGATCGGTGAGCGCGGCAGCGATGTTGGCCACGTAGACGGCACCCGCTGTCGGGGACATCCAGGCGTGTGGGTTGGGCTTTCCGGAGTATTCGCCGACCGTGATGGTGACCGGGTCGATGCCGTCGCTGAGGGTCACGGTCGGGGCGTCGACGCCCGCCGTGAACTGCTCGAACCAGGCTTCCAGGCCGAGGCCGTTGTGCAAGATCAGGTCGGCATCACCTACCCGGGTGAGGTCGGACGGGGTGGGTTCATAGCCGTGGATCTCGGCGCCCACCTTGGTGATGGACTCCACCTGCACGGCGTCACCGGCGACCTCGCGCACCATGTCGGCCAGCACCGTGAACGAGGTCAGCACCAGTGGGCGGGTGTTTTCGCTCGCGGCGGCCGAGTCGGCGCCCTGCGGGGTGGCCGTCGTGCAGCCGGTGAGGGACGCGGCGGCGACGAGCAGCAGACCCAGCCCGATCAGGGGGCGGCGTAGTTTCGGCATACCGAAATCCTAATCTTTTTTTCGGCCCACCGAAACCCCGGTGCGCGGGCAGGGCCGCAGCGGTTAACCTTGATCGGTGACTGATCCGCTGAACCCCACGCCCGAACTGACCACCCACGGCGTGGGCCCCTGGCCGGGCGAGCTGCCCGCCGAGGACTACTACGACCCCGAACTGCTCGAACGCGGCGATACGCGCAACGTGATCGACCGGTACCGGTACTGGAGCATGGCCGCGATCGTGGCTGACCTCGACGAGCACCGGCATCCGTTCCACGTGGCCATTGAAAACTGGCAGCACGACATGAACATCGGGTCGATCGTGCGCAGCGCCAATGCGTTCGCGGCGGACACCGTGCACATCATCGGACGCAAACGCTGGAACAAGCGCGGCGCCATGGTCACCGACCGATACCAGCACGTGCTGCACCACCCCGACGTCGCGGCCTTCGTGGTGTGGGCCGGCGAGAACGACCTGCCCATCATCGCCATCGACAACGTGCTCGGCTCCGTCATCATCGAGACCTTCTCCTTCCCGGAACGCTGCGTGCTGCTGTTCGGGCAGGAGGGCCCCGGCCTCTCCGAAGCGGCCATCGGGGCAGCGGATGCCGTGGTCGAGATCAGCCAGTTCGGCTCCACCCGGTCGTTGAACGCGTCGGCCGCGGCGGCCGTCACGATGCACAACTGGGTACTACAGCACCACTTCTGACGCGTCGGCGAACCGGCGCGGATTTCTTCTCCCCACGCATGCTCGCGAGGCGCTACCGTGTGGTCATGACTGCGATCACCGACGATCTGCCCGCCCGCCTGCTGCACGAGGAGAACGCCGCCTGGGCGGCCGTTCTTGCCGGTCGGGGCGGTGAATATTTTCACCGCGAAATGACCCACGACGCCCTCATGATCGTGCCGGGGGTCGTGCTGACCCGCGACCAGGTCGGCGCCTATTTCACCGGCCAGCCGACGTGGGAGAACTACGGTATTCGGGACCCGGCCGTGATCCGGCTCGGCGAGCATGCCGGGGTGCTGGTCTACCGCGCGGTCACTCGCCGCGCCAACGACGTGCTGGAGCTGAACGTCTCCACGACCTACGTCTTCGCCGACGGCGGCTGGCGCGTGGCCGCGCGGCAACAGACCCCGGCCTGAGCGAGCGCCGCCTGACGCCCGGTTTCGGGTCTCGCATGACCCGCACCGACCGATGTCGGCCGGGCGGCGCGGGGCGTTCGCAGGTATCGCGCACGCGCCGCGATAGACTGGAGTGTGACCGGCGATAATTTGTTCCAGCAGCCCGAGACCCTCCTTCCCGCAGAAGCGGAGGTTCTCGAGGCGCTCCGGCGAACCGGCAGGCGTGATATCGCCGCCGTCGTGGCCGATCATCCGACCTCCTCCCTGGCCTGGGCCGAGCTCGCCGATGCGACCTACGTCGAGGGCCGGGTGCTGGAAAGCTACGCCTACGCCCGCGTCGGCTACCACCGCGGGCTCGACGCCCTGCGCAAGGCCGGCTGGAAAGGCCACGGCCCGGTGCCGTGGTCACACGAACCCAACCGCGGGGTGCTGCGCGCCCTGTTCGCGCTGCGTCGCGGGGCCGCCGAAATCGGCGAAACCAGCGAGATCGAGCGTCTGACCGCATTCCTCACGGATGCCGACCCGACCGCCGTGGCGAGCATCATCGCCGCCTCCGCGGCGCCGGCACACGACCCGGCCCCGCCGACCGAGGCTTTTGTAATTCGAGGAGATAACTAGCTATGACCGCGATTGTGCTGATCGGCGCCCAGTGGGGCGACGAGGGTAAAGGCAAGGCCACCGACCTTCTGGGCAGCAGGGTGGACTACGTCGTGAAGTTCAACGGCGGCAACAACGCCGGTCACACCGTCGTGGTCGGTGACGAGAAGTACGCGCTGCACCTGCTGCCCTCCGGAATTCTCAGCCCCGGCGTCACCCCGGTGATCGCCAACGGTGTCGTCGTCGACATCGAGGTGCTCTTCGAAGAGCTCGATGCGCTCAGCTCCCGCGGCGTGGACGTGTCCAAGCTGCGCGTGAGCGCCAACGCGCACATCATCACGCAGTACCACCGCACCCTCGACAAGGTGTCGGAACGCTTCCTGGGTAAGCGCCAGATCGGCACCACCGGCCGCGGCATCGGCCCGGCCTACGCCGACAAGATCAACCGGGTCGGCATTCGCGTGCAGGACCTGTTCGACGTGAACATCCTCCGGCAGAAGGTGGAGGGCGCCCTGGACCAGAAGAACCACCTGCTGGTGAAGATCTTCAACCGTCGCGCCATCGAGGTCGACGAGATCGTCGCCGAACTGCTCACCTACGTGGAGCGGCTGCGCCCGATGGTCGCCGACACCGCCCTGCTGCTGCACCAGGCCCTCGACGCCGACAAGATCGTGCTCTTCGAGGGCGGCCAGGCCACCATGCTCGACGTGGACCACGGCACCTACCCGTTCGTCACCTCCTCCAACGCCACCTCCGGCGGGGCCGTGACCGGTTCCGGCATCGCGCCCAACCGCATCGACCGCATCATCGCCGTGGTGAAGGCGTACACGACCCGCGTCGGGTCTGGCCCGTTCCCCACCGAACTCTTCGATGACTCCGGCGAGTTCTTGCGCACCAACGGTTTCGAATTCGGCACCACGACCGGGCGTCCGCGCCGTTGCGGCTGGTACGACGCCCCGATCGCCCGCTACACCGCGCGCATCAACGGCGTGACCGACTTCGTGCTGACCAAGCTGGACGTGCTCACCGGCCTGGCCGAGATCCCGGTCTGCGTGGC
>JBBQYN010000120.1:0-7315 GCA_038208655.1 Actinomycetales bacterium | reverse complement strand
TCACGCTAACCGGCGGGGTGCTTAGACTCGAGGAAACAGCGCAGAGAGGCGGCGACACTGGCTCAAACCGTGGAATGCGTGCGTCCTGGTGAGCCCGCAGCCGATGCTGCTTCTCTCGACGATTCTGCTGCCCATGCCAGTTCTGGGCATCCGTCTGGAGCAGTTGCGTCGCGCGTCGATCGCTATCGCGGTGATCGCCGGACCGGCCAAGCACGAGATCGCCCGTGCCGTGGTCCGAAGCGCGCTGGCGACGGTGCTGATCACCGATGAAGACACCGCACGCGCGCTGCTGGCCCCGCCCGGAGCGGGACTGAACTCGGAGCTGGCTATCGGGCGGACCCGGGTACGGTGAGGGCATGACTCTTGGAACAGTGCTCGTTACCGGCGCCACGGGATATATCGGCGGCCGCTTGGTACCCAAACTGCTTGAAGCCGGCGCCACGGTGCGCGTGCTGGTGCGCACTCCACTGAAACTGCGTGACGTGCCCTGGGCCGACCAGGTTGAGATCGTGCAGGGTGACCTGGGCAACCGGGCCTCCCTCGACGTGGCCCTCAACGGCATCGATGTGCTCTACTACCTGGTGCACTCGATGGGCGTGACCGGTGACTTCGAACAGATCGAACGTGCCTCGGCCACCAACGTCGCGGCCGCCGCCGCGCAGGCCGGGGTGTCCCGCATCGTCTACCTCGGCGGGCTGCACCCGGCCACCGGAGAACTGTCCGAGCACCTGCGTTCCCGCGCCGAGGTCGGCCGGATTCTGCTGGATTCCGGTGTTCCGACCGTGGCCCTGCAGGCCGGCGTCGTGATCGGTTCCGGTTCCACGTCGTTTGAGATGATCCGGCACCTCACCGACGTACTGCCGTACATGCCCGCGCCCAAGTGGGTGCGCAACAAGATCCAGCCCATCGCCGTGCGTGACGTGCTGTACTACCTGCAGGCCGCAGCCGAACTGCCGGCGGACGTGAACCGCACCTTCGACATCGGCGGTCCCGACGTGCTGCGTTACGGCCAGATGATGAACGGCTACGCCCTGGAAGCCGGCCTGAACCAGCGGGCCATCGCATCGCTTCCGGTGCTGACCCCGTGGCTGGCCAGCCAGTGGGTGAACCTGGTCACGCCCATTCCGCGCAGCCTCGCCATCCCCATCATCGCGTCATTGCAGTACGACTGCGTGGTCATCGATCCCGACATCAACGACTTCATCCCCGAACCCGAGGGTGGGCTCACCAGCTACCGCCGCGCCGTGCGGCTGGCATTGGGCCGCATGAAGGGCGGCGACGTGGAAACCAGCTGGCGCAACTCGTCCATCGAGGGTGCCTCCAGCAACCCGCTGCCCAGCGACCCGAACTGGGCCGGACACATCGTCTTCACCGACCTGCGCGAAAAGCACACCTCGGCGGAACCGGCCGACCTGTGGCGCGTGATCGAAGGTATCGGCGGCGAGAACGGCTGGTACTCCTTCCCGTTGGCCTGGGCAGTACGCGGCCTGATGGACAAGGTCGTCGGCGGGGTCGGCCTGCGCCGCGGGCGCCGTAACCCCGACGAGCTGCACGTGGGCGAAGCACTCGACTTCTGGCGCGTCGAGCAGATCGAGCGAGGCAAGTTTCTGCGCCTGCGCGCGGAAATGCGCGTTCCCGGCCGGGCCTGGCTGGAAATGACGGTGATCCCCACCGACGGTGGCGGTGCCACCTACCGCCAGCGCGCGGTGTTCTTTCCGCGAGGCCTCGGCGGCCGACTGTACTGGGTCGCGATCCTGCCCTTCCACGGCGTGATTTTCAAGGGCATGGCGAGCCGCATCACGGCGGCCGCCGAAACCGCCGAGCCGATCCGTTCCACCGCGCCGGTACCCGCCGTTCCCGCCCACACCGCGCCCGTCGCCCCCGTCGCCGAACCAGCCGCCTAGCGGACCAGGCCAAAAAAGCGCGGAAACCTCTGGCGCCGTGTCACTCCAACGGGGCATGATGGTGTGCAAGCAGGAGGTTATCGTGACAGCGTCAATTGCCTTTGTTGGAGATGGACTGCTCGCCGGTGGGCAGTGGGAACAGTGGCTGCCCGAGTATGACGTGATGAACCTCGCCGTCACGGGCTGCACCACCGACGACGTGATCGGGTCCCTCGACGTGGTCGTGAACCTGCGCCCCGATGCAGTGGTGCTCATGATCGGCACCAACGACCTCGGCTGGCGCAAATCAGACGAGCATGTGGTGCGCAACCTGGAAACCATTCTGCACACCCTGCGCAAACAGTTGTCCGATACCCGAATTCTCGTGCACTCGGTGCTGCCGCGTGGCCACGATTTCTCCACCACCATCCAGTCCATCAACCGGCATATCTGGCAGTACGCTCCCACCCAGTACGTGCAATATCTCGACCTGTGGGCGTCTATGGCGCAACCCGACGGTGAACTGGCCGTGGGCCTCAGCGATGACCACCTGCACCTCACCCCGGCCGGCTATGAGGCGTGGGTGGTCGAACTGCGGCCCGCCCTCGAAACTCTCTTCGAGCGACCGCCGTCCACATCCTCCATTCCCACCCAGCACGCCTGAGGGCCCCGGCGCGTCTGGCCGTGTCTGTCGGGGGCTCGTAGACTGAACGCATGCGCCGATTGAGAACCCGACTGCCGGCCGTGGCCGTGGGTATCGCGGCCGTGTTGGCCGGCGTCGGGATTTCCGCGGCGTCAGCCTCCGCACCGGCCGGTGCCACGAGCGCCGCCAGCGCCAGCGCCCCAAGCGACGGGAACGTCGACGACTTTAGCTTCGATTCCTGGCACTCTGATTTTCGGCTGAGCGCCGCCGACGACGGGACTTCCCGGTTGCAGACCACCGAGACCATCGTGGCGAACTTCCCCCAGCCGAACCAGAACCGTGGCATTGTGCGTGTCATCCCCACCCACTACGAGGGCGACCCCACCCGGATTCAGATCGACGGCGTCACCGACGCCGACGGCGACCCGGTACCCTTCGACACCGAAACCAGCGACGACGGTGCCGACCTGCTGCTGGTCGCCATCGGCGGCGACGAGTTCGTGACCGGTACGCAGACCTACGTGCTCAGCTACACCCAGAGTCACGTGGTGCTCTTGCCCGACGACCCGGCCCAGCCGCAGGAGTTCTACTGGGACGTCAACGGCACCGGCTGGAACCAACCCATCGCTGACGTGACCGCACGCGTCACGATCGACCCGGGCGTCACCGCTGCGCTCACCGGCCAGACCGCCTGCTACCAGGGCGACGCGGGCTCCTCCACGAGCTGCGACGCCGTGACTGAGCTCGAGGCGACGGATGCCGGCGGCGCGGTTGTTGACGCGGCATCCGCTGATCTGGCTGCGCACCAGACGCTCACGGTGGTCGTGCAGTTCGCCCCCGACACGTTCACGCCGCGCGACGACTCGTTCACGGCCACGCCGATGCCAGCGATCGCCCTCGGCGCCACCCTGCTGACCCTGCTGGCGCTTGTCGCTGCCATCGTGGCGCGCCGCACCCGGTGGCACAACGCCCCGGGTCGCCCGGTCATCATCGCGGAATACCTGCCGCCGGCCGGGGTGAACCTGCTGCAGAGCGGCGACCTGAGCGGCACACCCGCCCGGGCCATGACCGCGCAATTTTTGAGCTTCGCCGTGCGCGGCAACCTGCGCATTCTCGACGGCGCCACCGCGAAACAGTTCGTGCTGCAACTGCGGAACACCGATGCCGTCGACGACACCGAACGGCGCATCCTCACCCTGCTCTTCCCCGGGCTCGCTCCCGGATCAAAACGGGACCTCTCGGTGAAGGATGCGGCTCTCACGACGGCGCTGCAGAAAGAGCTCAGCGACAGCCGCCGCGGCATGGTTGCGGCGGGACTGCGCACGCACCCGGGTGGTGCCCTGCGGGTGGGACTGATGCTCGGCGCGGGCTTCGCCGGACTGCTCGCTGTCGTCGCCAGCTGCGCCGCCCTGATCACCGAGGTCGGTGCCCCGTGGCCGCTGATCAGCCTGATTGTGTCGGCCCTGACCACCGTCGCGGTGCTGGCCCTCGTGGTCAGTGTGCGCCCGCTCACCGCCACCGGATCCGAACTGCGCGACTACCTGAAAGGCACCCAGTTGTACATATCGCTCGCCGAAACCGATCGGTTGCGCGTGCTGCAGAGCCCGGAGGGCGCCTTGCGCTCCCCGCCGGCCGCGCGCCGCACCGCCCCGGATTCCCCGCCCGACGCCGGCCAGGTCATCGACCTGTACGAGCGGATGCTTCCCCTCGCCGTGCTCTTCGGTGAAGAAAAACGCTGGTCCGGCGTGCTCGGGCAGTACTACGACACGGCCGGGGTGCAGCCGGGCTGGTACGCCGGGTCCGGCGTCTTCAACGCCGCCGTGTTCAGCACCCAGCTGGGTTCCTTCACCGCCACCACCACCGCGAGTTGGTCCGGAAGCACCTCGAGCTCGTCGTCACCCGGCGCCGGTGGCGGCGGTTTCGCCGGAGGCGGCGGAGGCGGCGGCGGGGGAGGGGGACGCTGATGCCGCACATGGGAACACCCGTCGAACCCACCTTCACCCGTTCCGCGCTGGCCCCCGGCCTGCTCGGTGCCATCGCCCTGCTCGCCGGCCTGGCGCTGCTGGAGGGTGAAGGCTTCATCGTGATTCGGTACATGGTCAGCATTTTGGCGCTGATCCTCTGCGTCTTCGTGATTCAGGCGCGCAGCTGGTGGTGGCTGATCGGGCTGGTACCCATGGCCGTGCTCTGGAACCCGATCGCGGTGTTCGATCTCACCGGGCAGGGTTGGGCCTCGGCGCAGTACGTGGGCGCGTTGATCTTCATTCTGGTGGGGGTGCGCACCAAAGTTCCGGTGCACACCTGAGCTGCGGCGCTGCGTTCCGCTTCCACCTCGTTCTGGGCGTACACTGGAGGCGCGCTTGCAGGACCCGTTCACCGGCTCGACGTGCCGCCTCAGCTCTGTACCAGAACACAGACGTGAGGCAGCCCGGTACTCGATAGCCGAGGTCACTGGGGTCCAGCGTGTCGACCGCGTCGACGTTCACGATGATTCTTCGGGGATGCCGGCGCCACCCGACAGTGCGGCCACACGTGCCGTACTGCTGTGAAGTGGAGAAGAATGGCTCAGCCCCGCCACCAGACCGCCGGCTCCGACCGGAGCAGCGCCGACCATGGCGGTGGTTCCCGCAGTGGCCGCGGTGCGGCCGCCCGCCGCACCCGGCCGCGGTCCCGCGACGACGATGCGCCCATCATCCCGATCCTTGCCCGCAAGGTGCGTGAGGTCGAGGCCAAGGCGCAGACCGGCGGCAAGCTCGGCCCCACCAACCGCACCAAGTTCCAGGTCATCGCGCTGCTGATGCGCGAGGAGCGCGCCCGGGTGAAGGGCGACACCGAGCAGACCGACGGCAACCGTGCCGAATTGCTCAAACGCCTTGACGGGATCGCCCAGATCCTGGCCCGCACCGCCGCCCGGGATACCAGCCTGATCACCCTGCTGGAACCGGATGCGTCGGTGTCCACCGTCGCGCAGCGGTTTCGCCGCGACTGGCTCATCGAATCCGGTGCCGAGCTCACCCCCGACGAACTGATCATCAGCCGCGAACCGGAAGCCAAACCGGTCATGCCGATCGGCCAGGTCGTGCCCCAGTCCGTGAAGAGCCGTCAGCTCGCCAACCCCTTCCTCGCGCCGGACTTCAGCGCCGCCGCGCCGCCCGCACCCAGCCGTGCCCGCCGCCTCGCCAACTGGGAGCTGCTCGGTCCGCTGTTCAAATCGTTTGAGTACGGGTCCGGCGGCCAGGCCGCGAGTATGGACATGCCCGAAGCGCCCAAAATCGACCGGCTCTCGCCTCCCGGCATGGAGCTCATGCGTCACCAGGCGCGCTTTATCGAAAGCGCCCGCCTGGGCCACCGCAGCTACCTGTTGGCCGACGAGCCCGGACTGGGCAAGACCGCGCAGAGCCTGCTCGCGGCATCCGTCGCCAACGCCTACCCGCTGCTGGCCATCGTGCCCAACGTCGTGAAGATGAACTGGGCCCGCGAGGTGGAACTGTGGACGCCGAACCGGCGCGCCACCGTCATCCACGGCGACGGTGCCAGCCTCGACGCGTTCGCCGACGTGGTCGTGGTCAACTACGACGTGCTCGACCGCCACCTCGCCTGGCTGGGCACCCTCGGCTTTAAGGGCATGGTCGTCGACGAGGCGCACTTCATCAAGAACCTGCAGTCGCAGCGGTCCAAGCACGTGCTGGCCCTGGCCGAGCAGATCCGCCGCCGCACCCCCGGCAACAATCCGCTGCTGATGGCGTTGACCGGCACCCCGCTGATCAACGACGTCGACGATTTTCGGGCCATCTGGCAGTTCCTGGGCTGGGTCGACGGGGACAAGCCGGCCCCGGAGCTGCTGCAACGCCTCGAAAACACCGGGCTGACGCCGGCCGACATGGGTTTCTACCCGGAGGCACGGGCATCCGTCATTGACATGGGCATCGTGCGACGCCGCAAGATCGACGTGGCCACCGATCTGCCCGCCAAACGCATCGCCGACCTGCCCGTCGAACTCGACGACGACCTTGGCCGGTCGATTCGCCAGGCCGAACGCGAACTGGGCGCCCGCCTCGTCACCCGGTACACCGCGCTCGTCGCCGCGCGCAGCGACCGCATCGCCGACTCGTCGCTGTCACCGGAGGAGACCCGCACGGCGTACATCCGCGCGGTCGCTTTGGCCGAGCTGGAAGATTCCAAGGGCCAGACCACCGGCGAGAACGTGTTCACCATGGTGCGCAAGATCGGCCAGGCCAAGGCCGGCCTCGCCGCCGACTACGCCGCCCAGCTGGCCCGGTCCGTGGGCAAGGTGGTCTTCTTCGCCAAGCACATCGACGTGATGGACGCCGCCGAAGAGATCTTCGCCAAACGCGACCTGCGCACCGTGTCGTTGCGCGGCGACCAGTCGGCGCTGGCCCGTCAGGCCGCCATCGACGCCTTCAACAACGACCCGGACGTGTCGATTGCGGTGTGTTCACTCACGGCGGCCGGTGTCGGCGTGAACCTGCAGGCCTCGTCGAACGTGGTGCTCGCCGAGCTCAGCTGGACCGCCGCCGAACAGACCCAGGCCATCGACCGGGTGCACCGCATCGGCCAGGACGAACCCGTCACGGCGTGGCGCATCATCGCCGCGCACACCATCGACGCCCGCATCGCCGACCTGATCGGCAGCAAGCAGGGCCTGGCTGCCCGTGCCCTGGACGGCTCGGCCGAAGAAGCCGGCTCGGCCGATTCCGTGCAGGCCAGCGCCCTGATCTACCTGCTCACCCAGGCGCTGAACGGCGAACTGTAGGCTGCGCGGCGAACG
>JBBQYN010000119.1:0-7351 GCA_038208655.1 Actinomycetales bacterium | reverse complement strand
TCTTCCATGCTCCGCCGGGTTGCCGGTCTACCCGGCCCGTCGGCCGGTGAATTGCCGGGCGTGACGGGCACGACCGGCGCGGCGGTGGGCAGGGCGTCGAGGTGGCGGTGCAGGTGCACCCGGGTGGCGGCATCCGGTGTCAGGGCGATGGCTCGGGCGTACGCGGCGCGGGCCTGCGGCAGCTGCCCGGCGAGACCGAGCAGCTGGGCCCGGGCGGCCCAGGCCTGCTGGAAGTCGTCGGCCCCGTCGAGGCCGTCGAGATACTGCAGGCCGGCGTCGGCACCGTCGACGTCCGCGATGGCCACGCTCAGGGCCACGTGGGCGCCGAGCGTGGGGGCCACCCGGCGAGCGCCTGCTCGAAACGTCGGAGAGGGCGTCTTCGGCCGTGGGGATATCACCGGTGGGAGCGGCTTGCACGTGCCCGTAGGCGTCGCGGGCCACCTGCTTGGCGCGCTTTCGGGCTGCCCGAGCCGCCGGGGCCGGCCGCTCCGTGTCGGCGGCTCGCCCGGGGCGCGGCGCCGGCGCTGCGGAGCCAAGCGCAGGGTCGGGCGTCAGGCCGAGGCCGTTTCGTCGACCGGGTGCCGCGCGCCGTGCTGGAAGACGATCGCCGACGGCCGGATCTCCACGGCTCCGTACTGGGCGCCGGGGCATTTCTCGGCCCAGCCGATGGTGGCGTCGAGGTCGGCGACCGAGATGACGACGGTGCCGTTGAGGCGTTCCTTGGTGTTTGCGAACGGGCCGTCCTGCACCGTCAACTGGCCGTCCCGCACCCGGATGGTGGTGGCCACGGCGACCGGCTGCAGAATGTCCGCGGAGATCAGCACACCCGCGGCATCGAGGGATTTGGCGTAGGCGTCGAAGGCGGCCCGGCCTCAGGCCATGGCCTCCGCACTGACCTCGGCGTCGCCGGCCTCCTGGCTCATCACGAGCAGTGAATATTGCAGGATGGTGTCCTTTCCGTTGTGTGATTCTGACACCAGCATGACGATCGGCACAGGCCGCAATCGACACTCCGTGTCGTCAGTAACGCCGCAGCCGACGCGCACGGCCAGCAGATACACGGTGCGGCTGGCTAGGCTCCGAGCCATGAAGACTTCCCCGCCCCGCGTGCCGGTTCTGCTCGTACACGGCATTCGCACGTCGGCGACCATGTGGCGTTTTCAGGAGCGCAGGCTGCAAGCAGCGGGGCACGATGTGCTCGCTGTCGACCTGCCCGGCCACGGCACGCGGCTGGGTGAACCCTTCACGGTCGCGGCTGCGCTCGCCGCAATCGATGCGGGCGTCGCGGCCCTCGGCGGGCGGGTGCTGCTGGTGGGCCTGTCGCTCGGCGGCTATTACGCCATTGAGTACGCCGCCCGGCACCCCGAACGGGTGCTCGGCCTGGTCGCGTCCAGCTGCTGCGCGCTGCCGCGCGAGCCTCTGCTGAGCGGGTATCGGCTGCTGGCCCGGGGCATCCGTCGCCTGCCCGACCGCGGTCTGTGGCTGCACAACGCCGCCGTGCGCCGGTTTCTGCCGCCGCAGGGCGCCCGCGACGTTCTCGCGGGCGGGGTGGCCCTCGACGTGATGGATGCGGGGCTGCGGGCCACCGGCACCCTGCGCCCCCTGGCGGCGCTCGCCGCTTACCCCGGCCCGGTGTGGCTGATCAACGGTGGTCTCGATCATTTTCGCCTGCACGAGGCCCGGTTTCTGGCCGCCTGCCGGCAGGGCCGGCTCATTGTCGTGCCCGGCGCGACGCACCTCGTGAGCCTCGTGAAACCGGATGCCTTCAGCACCCATCTGGCGTTCGTCGCTTCCGCGCTCACCGCCACGCTGGATTCGGGCGTCCACGGCCGGCCGGGCGCACCCGACGAGCCCGATTCGGAATTGTCGAATGGCCCCGGCACTGATAGCGTTGGCAGTTGACTTGCGTGATGGGTCCCACCCCACACGATTTATGCCGCATCAGCGCCCTCTACCGCTGCGCGGCAGTCCATACCAGAATCTAACGAAAGCGTAAAAAACGTGGCAAATATCAAGTCGCAGATCAAGCGAATCGGCACCAACAAGAAGGCTCAGGAGCGCAACAAGTCGGTCAAGAGCGAGTTCAAGTCCGCGATCCGCGTGACTCGTACCGCCATTGCTGCCGGCAACAAGGACCTGGCTGTCAGCAGCCTCGCCTTTGCCTCCAAGAAGCTTGACAAGGCTGTCAGCAAGGGTGTAATTCACCAGAACCAGGCTGCGAACAAGAAGTCGGCCATCGCGAAGGCCGTTTCCGCACTGGTCTAACCCCCTGCTCAGCGCCCTCGAGGCGTTGCCGCTGTCGAACAGCCCTCACCGATTCGGTGGGGGCTGTTTTGTGTGCCTAGGGCGGGGCGACGATCGAGGGTTGCCCCGACGGGGTGACTGGCTATACTTGCCGCGTGATGAGCCCAAATCTCCTAGAAACGTCCCGCGTCACTCCGACCGCTGATGAGTCATCCGGTACGGAGCGCAGCACGATGTTCTTCTCGGCCGCGCTCGCCGCTGTGGTCGCTGTGGCCCTGTCCGTGCTGCTGCTGCTCGCCCCGGGGGCTGCGCCGGCGTCGGCACCCTGGACCACTCCGGCGGCGCTGGCCCTGATCCTGCTGCTGGGCAGCACCCTGGCCTTCGCCGCCGCCACCGTGGGCGGGCCGGCTCGGCGACGTACGCTGCGCCTGATCGGGGCGCTCACAGCCGGCGGCGGCGCCGTGCTCATCGTCGTCGCCGTGGCGTTACGGCTGTTCGTGCCGCTGCCGCTGCAGGAGGTGTTGGTTCAGTTCTCCGACCTCAACGGGCGGGTGCAAATCGAGTACTGCCCGACCCTGCCGCAATCGTTCGCCGGCTCGGCCACGGCCGAGGCGCTGCAGGGCACCCGCTCGGTTGTGCCGGTGAAGGTCTCCGGCGACGTGTGCGGCAGCTCAGATTTTCCCAACGGGGTATGGCTATACCTGGCACGCTCGTCGATCACCGTGGGCACAGCGGGCTGACCCGCGCTTCGGCACTGAGCGGTTACGGGTCAGCGCGCGTCTTCACCCCGGAGGGAGATGACCCCGACGAGGCGTTCGAGGGCGAAAACCGGGTCACGGGTGGCTCCCTTGACACCGGCATCCGCTTCGGCGAGGGCTTCGATGCAGCGGGCCAGGCCCTCATCGCTCCAGCCGCGTGCGTCACGCTGGGCGCGTTCCACCTGCCACGGGGCCATGCCGTACTGGCTGGCGAGCTGGGCGCTGCCGCCGCGCACGCCGAACAGTTTGGCCATGGCGCGAATCTTCATGGCGAAGGCCGCGACGATCGGCACCGGGTCGGCGCCGGAGCTCAGGGCGTGCCGGAGCGTGATGAGGGCTTCGCCGTAGCGGCCGGCGATGGCGGAATCAGCGACCTTGAAGGCGTTGGTTTCGACGCGGCCGCCGTAGTACCGTTCCACGGTGACCTCGGTGACCTCGCTGGTGGCGTCGGCGATGAGCTGCTGGCAGGCCGCAGACAGTTCGGCGAGGTCGTCGCTGAACGCCGCGACGAGGGCCCGCAGCGCACTGGTGGTGACGCGTTTGCCGCTGCTGCGAAACTCGGCAACGGCGAAGTCGTAATTGTCCGTGTCTTTTTTCAGTTCGGCGCAGACGATCTCGATGCCGTCGCCCTGACCCGAGCGGATGCCGTCGAGCAGGCGTTTGCCGCGCACTCCCCCGGCGTGACGCAGCACCACGTAGGTGTCGTCGGCCGGGTTTTGCAGGTAGTCGATGGCTTCATCAAGGAACGTGTCGCTGCATTTCTCGACGCCGCTGACCCGGATCATGCGGGGTTCGCCGAACAGCGACGGGCTGGCGAGCGTGAGCAGCTCGCCCGGGGCGTAGTTGTCGGCCTGGATATCGCTGATCTCCAGGCTGGGATCTTCGAGTTTGAGAAAGTCCCGCAGTTGGCGGATGGCCCGTTCGGCGAGGAACGTCTCGGCGCCTGAGACCAGCACGATCGGTGCCGGTCGTACTTGGTGCCAGGCCAATTGCGCGATGCTCACCTTGACGGTGGCTTTGGCGGCGCCCTTGGCTGCGGGTTTGCCGGTGCTCGTGCGGGCCGGGGTGGTCTGGCCGGTCGGCGGTGTTCGTGCGGCCACGCGGCCCCTTTCGTTGCTTCTCTCAGCCTAACCGGGCACGGCCGGTGCCGCGGTCTTCTCACTCCACACGGTGAAGGCACCCTCCGGCGCGGGGGCGATCACGGTGAGGCCCTGCTGGTCGGTGCGCAGCGCCTGGGTCCCTCCGGCCTGCAGAATATCCAGAAGAGCTGCGGTGGGATGCCCGTACCCGTTGTCGACACCCACCGAGATGATGCCGAGCCGGGCGTGCAGGTCGGCGTAGAACTGCGGGCTCTGGTCGGCGGACCCGTGGTGGGCCACCTTCACCACGTCGACCGCACGGGTGTGGCCCGCCTCGCGGAGCGCGTTCTGGGAGTCCTCTCCGAGGTCCCCGAGAAAGATCGAGCTCAAGCCGCGACCATCGAAGCCGATGGTCACGCTGCCGTCGTTGCCGGTCTGCATGAGGGTGGACCCGCGTTCGGGCCAGGTGACCTGCCAGGTCAGGCCGCCCATCGTGCCGGTGTCACCGCGGAAGGCCTCGTGAATCCGTGCCCCGCCGGCGGCCAGATCGTCGTGCAGGCGGGCATCCTGGCCGTTTTCGGCGACGCCCACGAGGGCGTCGTCGACTTTCCCGATCACGGCGGCCAGGCCCCCCACGTGGTCCAGGTCGTAGTGAGTGAGCACCAGCAGGGTGATCCGGTCAATGTGCAGGGTGTTCAGGCATCGGGTCAGCAGCGCCGGGTCCGGCCCCACGTCGACGAGGGCGTAGCGGTTGACCCCCGCCGCGTCGTGGTCGCGCACGACCACGGCGTCGCCCTGACCGATGTCGCAGACCGCGATCTGCCAGTCGGCGGGGAACGTGGCCGCCCGGCCGATTCCGGTGCCCACCAGCGAGCCGGCGTAGGCACCGACCGTGACGATCACGAGGCACATCGTCACGACCCGCCAGACCGGCTGCACCACCGACTGTCGTCGGGTTCCGCCGGGTGCGGCCGGGGTGACGGGCGGCAGCATCCGCCCGGTGGCGCCGTGCTGTGGGGCGGTTCGCGTCGGCGATGTTCGTGGTGCCGTGAGCACCAGGGCGAGGATGCTGCCGCTGAGGGCGGCCAGGCTCAGCACGCCGACCGGTCCACCGACCCAGGGTAGGGTGCTGGAGGGCAGTGTGGCGACCGTCTGGGCGACGGCGGCGATCCACGCGGAGGGCAGCCACGCCACGGTGAGCACGGCCGTGCCCAGCCAGGGGGCCAGCGGCAGCAGCAGGCAGGCGACCAGGCCCACGACGGTTGCGACGGGAGCGGCGGGACCTGCGAGCAGATTCGCCGGCACCCCGTAGAGCGGGAGGGTGGGGCTCAGCAGCACCAACACGGGTTGGCAGGCCAGCTGGGCGGCGACTGGAATCGCAACGATCGCGGCGAGGCCTCCCGGCATCCACCGGCTCAGTACGCGAATCAGAGGTGCGGCGAACACGAGCAGGCCGAGGGTGGCCAACACGGAGAGCGCGAAGCCGTAGTTACGGGCCAGCCACGGGTCCAGCGCCAACAGCAACACGACCGAGAGGGCCAGCGTCGGCAGGCCCCGGCCGGGCCGGCCGAACCCCACCGAGAGCAGCGTGACGGTCGCCATCACGGAGCTGCGCAGCACGCTCGGTTCCGGAGTGACCAGCACGACGAAGCCCACCAGGGCCAGAAGGCTCAGGCCGATGCGCCAGGCCCGCCGAAGGCGTAACCGGGCTCCGACGATCATGATGGCGCCGATGATGATGGCGCAGTTCGCACCGCTCACGGCGGTGAGGTGGCTCAGCGAACTCGTCTTCATGGCCGTGTCGAGGGGAACGCTGACCGCTGCCGTGTCTCCGATGGCCAGGCCCGGGAGCAGGTCGCCGCCGTCACCCGGCAGGGTGGCGGCCGCCCGGGCGAACGTGGCCCGCAACTGACCGGCAGTGGCCAACCACGCCGGCGGGTCACCAACCGCCTGCACCGGCCCCCGGCCGAAGACGAGGGCCGACGCGGCGTCACCGGCGTCGGTGAGGCGCAGGGTTGCCGTGAGGCGCACCACGGAGCCGATGCTCACCTCGGCGGGTTCTTCGACATCCGCGAAGACCACGACGGGAACACTGAGCTGCGGAACGGCATCGGCCGCTCCGGTGGCGTCGAGCTCCGTGAGGGTTGCACGAAACCGGCTGCGCTCGGAATACGCGGCGGCCGCGGCGAAGAGCGGGTCGGCGACGGGGGCGGAGTCGACCGTGAACAGGCCGGTCACGGTGGTGTGTTGTTCGGCGGCGACCCGCACCGGGTCGGGCAATCGGGCTGGCGCGACCACCGCGACGACGGATGCGACCAGTCCCGCGGCCGCGCAGCACACCAGGACCAGCCCCACGACGCTCGCGCCGGTCCGTCGCCGGCGGCGCGGCAGCAGCGCGGCCACGGCCGTCAGCGCAGCGAGGGCCCAGAGCGCCGCGCTCACGACGGGGGCTGCTGCGGGAACGCCGATCAGAATGCCGGCAACGATCCAGACCGCCACTGCGGGGAGCACGAGGCGCAGGTCGAGGGCCATGGGCGGCTGCCGGAGTCCGGCGCCGGGTCAGACGCGCACGAGGTCGCGCAGGGCCTCGAAAGTCTTGTCGCCGATGCCGGTCACGCTGCGCAGGTCGTCGACGCTGCGGAAGGGCCCGTTTGTGGTGCGGTAGTCCACGATACGTTCCGCCATGGCAGGGCCGATTCGGGGCAGCGTCTCCAGGTCTGCGGGCGTGGCCGAGTTGAGGTTCACGATCGCCACGGCGGGGGCTCCGGCCGCAGCCGATCCCGCCGGCCCCGTCGCGGCGGCCGCGGGCGGACCGGGAGGCAGCTCGCCCTGCTGGGGCAGGTAGATCTGTTCCCCGTCGGTCACCCGGCGCGCCAGGTTAGCCCCGGCCGGGTCGGCCGTGGCGGTCAGGCCGCCGGCGGCGGCGATGGCGTCGAGTACGCGGGATCCGTCAGGAAGTTCGACCACGCCGGGGCTCGCCACCGCGCCCAGAACATGAACGAATACGGTGACGGTGCCGCCGGTGGATCCGGGGCTCGGCGCATCCGGTGCCGGGGGCGTCGCCGACGCCCACGCTGAGGCCGATGCTGATGCCGTATCCGCTGCGCCGGCCGGGGGTACGCTGCGACTGGTCTGTTGACCGAACGCCGACACCAGCACGGTGACGACCAGCGCCACCAGCGCCAGCACGATGGCGCCGCCCACTCCGACCCGCAGACGCACGCGCAGACGCTCCGGCCGCGTCGCCGCGGGGGCGAGGCGGTCGAGTCG
>JBBQYN010000118.1:0-7487 GCA_038208655.1 Actinomycetales bacterium | reverse complement strand
TGGCGATCTTCTGCCTGCGCGGGCACCGGTTGAAGCATCAGACCGCGTGGAAAGTGAAGCAGCGTAAGAACGGCACCCTCGAGTGGACCAGCCCCGCCGGCCGAGTCACCTCGACGCACCCCGCGACACGCACCAAGCCGGCGCTACCCGAGGGGTATGACCTGCCGGTACAGGCAGAGGGAGTGCGGGCACAGGGCGTGCACACGTCAGGCGGTCCGCGGTTGTCGATGGACGAGCTCTGGAACATGGCCGACCGGTCCGGCGGGAACGACGCCCCGTTCTAGTCCGGGCCCGGCTCTACAGCTCGGCCCACCCGGTCTCGATCCTCGCAAGCTCGGCCTCGACCAGCGAGGTGGCTCGGACTGCTCGCTAGCGCGCCCCATTTCGGGCGGGCGCTACGGGAAATGTCGTAGCGCCCGCCCCAAAGCGGGCGCGCCCGCCCGTACCCGCGCCCACCTCCAGCCTCACCTCGAGTAGCGCCCCAGACAAGGACAACTACGAAACCTGAATCGACCCCGTGTCGGCGGCGTCGGCACGTTCCGCGCGCTCGGCCGAGATCGGCCGGGCTCGCGGAATCTTGGACCCGAGCACCATCGCCACGACGTCCCGCGCGATCCTCTGCGGGGTGAGCCCGGCCTGCTCGAGAATGTCCGCCCGGGTGCCGTGATCCAGGAACTGGTCGGGCAGGCCCAACTCCGTGACCGCGGTGTCGACCCCTGCCTCCCGCATGTCCTGCCGAATGCGCGTGCCAATGCCGCCCACGCGAATCCCGTCTTCAATCGTCACGACGATGCGGTGCTCGGCAGCGAGCGTGATCACGCTGCGCGGCACCGGAACGACCCAGCGCGGGTCGATGACCGTTGACCCGATGCCCTGAGCGGCCAGCCGTTCGGCAACCTCGAGTCCGAGGCCTGCCATGGGCCCCACGGTCACGATCAGAACATCCTGCTCGGCGGACTCCAGGAGCACGTCGACTCCGTCAGGCAGACGACGCACCGCAGCGAATTCGCTGCCGGTGCTGCCCTTGGGGAAGCGCAGCACGGTGGGACCGTCGTCGACGGCCACCGCTTCGGTGAGTTCTTCCCGCAACCGGCTCGAGTCGCGCGGCGCCGCCAGGCGAATGTTCGGGATGACCTGCAGGATCGCGAGGTCCCACATGCCGTGGTGGCTGGGCCCGTCCGGTCCGGTCACCCCGGCCCGGTCAAGCACGAACGTCACACCGGCGCGGTGCAGTGCCACGTCCATGAGCACCTGATCGAAGGCCCGGTTGATGAACGTCGCGTACAGCGCCACCACGGGGTGCAACCCGCCGAATGCCAGCCCGGCAGCGGATGTCACGGCGTGCTGCTCCGCGATACCGACGTCGTGCACCCGGTCGGGAAAACGCTCAGCCATTTTGTGCAGGCCGGTGGGACGCAGCATCGCGGCCGTGATTCCCACCAGGCGGTCGTTCTCGGTGGCGAGGCGAAGCAGCTCATCGGCAAAAACCGATGTGTATGACGGCGCACCCGGCAGCTCGATAGACTCACCGGTCTCCGGGTCGATCTGTCCCACGGCGTGGAACTGGTCTGCGGAGTCCTGAACGGCCGGCTCGAAGCCTTTGCCCTTCTGGGTGATCGCGTGCACGATCACCGGTGCGCCGTAGCCCTTGGCCTGACTGAGGGCCTCCTGCATGGCCTGAATGTCGTGGCCGTCGATCGGCCCGATGTATTTGATGTCGAGGTTGGAGTACAGCGCTTCGTTGTTGGTGACCTTGCTGAGGAACCCGTGCAGTCCGCCCCGCACCCCGCGGTAAATGGCTCGGCCCGGCGCGCCGAGGCGATCGAAGACCTCACGGCTCTGCAGGTAGGCGGTGCGGTAGCTGCGACGGGTACGCACGGTGTTCAGGAACCGGGCCATGCCGCCGATGGTCGGGGCGTAGGAGCGCCCGTTGTCGTTGACCACGATGATCAAACGCCGGGTGTTGTCGTCGCTGATGTTGTTCAGCGCTTCCCACGTCATGCCGCCGGTCAGGGCGCCGTCGCCCACGACCGCGATCACATGCCGGTCCCGCTGGCCGGTCATCTCGAAGGCTCGGGAGATGCCGTCGGCCCAGGACAGCGAACTGGAGGCGTGCGAGCTCTCCACGATGTCGTGCACCGACTCGGAACGCTGAGGGTACCCGGCGAGGCCGTGAATCTGGCGCAGCTTGCTGAAATCCTGCCGTCCGGTGAGCAGCTTGTGCACGTAGGACTGGTGGCCGGTGTCGAAGATGATGGCGTCCGACGGAGAGTCGAAGACGCTGTGAATGGCCATGGTCAGTTCGACGACGCCGAGGTTGGGCCCGAGGTGTCCCCCGGTCTTGGAAATCTCCCGCACCAGAAAGTCCCGAATCTCACCGGCCAGCACAATGAGTTGGGCCGGGCTCAGTCCGTCGAGGTCCCGAGGGCCATGAATTGTCTCCAGGAGGGTCATCCAGACAACCTTTCACTTTCACTGTTGACTAGCCACGAGGAACTAGCTTCTTCACCGTTGAAACACCGAAACCGGCGTGCAGACCTGAATGCTTCAAGTCTACGCGCCGGTCGCGGTCACACTGATTGCCGCTTAGGCGACCAAGGAACGCAGCACATACTGCAGGATACCGCCGTTGCGGTAGTAGTCCGCCTCACCGGGGGTGTCGATCCGCACGACCGCGTCGAACTCAACGGTCGCCTTGTCGGCGGCTGAGAATTCGCTCGGAATTGCGGTCACGCGCACCGTCTTGGGGGTGAGCCCGTTGTTCAGCTCGTCGATGCCGGCGATCGAGACGATCTCCGTTCCGTCGAGGCCGAGCGAGTCGGCCGTCTGGCCGACCGGGAACTGCAGGGGAACGACGCCCATGCCGATCAGGTTGGACCGGTGGATGCGCTCAAAGCTCTCCACGATGACGGCCTTGACACCGAGCAGGCTCGTGCCCTTGGCCGCCCAGTCACGGCTCGAACCGGAGCCGTACTCCTTGCCACCGAAGATCACGAGCGGAGTGCCCGCGGCCTGGTAGTTCTGGCTGGCGTCATAGATGTCGGCCTTGGGGCCGCCCGCGACGCTGAAGTCGCGGGTGAAGCCACCCTCGACGTTGTCGAGCAGCTGGTTGCGCAGACGGATGTTCGCGAAGGTTCCGCGAATCATCACCTCGTGGTTACCACGACGCGAACCGTAGGAGTTGTAGTCGCCGCGCGAGATGCCGTGCTCGGCGAGGTACCGACCGGCGGGACCGTCGGCCTTGATCGAACCGGCCGGGCTGATGTGGTCGGTGGTGACCGAATCGCCGAGCTTGGCCAGCACGCGGGCACCGTCGATGTTCACGACGGGGCTGGTTTCGATGGTCATACCGTCGAAGTACGGGGGCTTACGCACATAGGTGGACTCGGCATCCCACGCGAAGATATCCCCGACGGGGGTCTCCAGCGACTGCCAGCGCTCGTCACCGTCGAAGACTCCGGCGTACTGCGTTTCGAACATGTTCGAGTCGATGGACTCGTCGATGGTCTTCTGCACCTCGGCGGCGTCCGGCCAGATGTCCTTGAGGAACACGTCGTTGCCGTCGGTGTCCTGGCCTAGGGCATCCGTGTCGAAGTCGAAGTTCATCGTTCCGGCCAGAGCGTACGCGATCACGAGCGGCGGGCTGGCGAGGTAGTTCATCTTCACGTCGGGGTTGATACGCCCCTCGAAGTTGCGGTTACCCGAGAGCACAGCGGTGACGGCCAGGTCGTTTTCCTGCACGGCGGTGGAGATTTCGTCTTCGAGCGGGCCCGAGTTGCCGATGCAGGTGGTGCAGCCGTATCCGACCAGGTAGAAGCCGAGGTCTTCGAGGTAGCCGTTGAGGCCGGCCTTGGCGTAGTACTCGGTGACGACTTTGGAGCCGGGGGCGAGCGTGGTCTTGACCCACGGCTTGCTCTTGAGGCCCTTGAGGCTGGCGTTTCGGGCCAGCAGACCGGCGGCGAGCATCACGGATGGGTTGGAGGTGTTGGTGCACGACGTGATCGCCGCGATGGCGACCGAGCCGTTGTCGATCGTGAACTCGCGGCCGTCGGCCAGGAGCACGTCGGTGGGCTGCGGGTGCGAGTTGGTCGGGTGGCTCGTGTGGCGACCCAGTCCGGCCGTGTGGCTGAGCACGTGCGCGGTCTCTTCGTCCTGCGGGGTCAGACCGATCGGGTCCGACGCCGGGAAGGTGCCGTCCAGAGCGGCGTCGACGAGGCTGGCCGGCGAGTTGGCGTAGTTGTCGAGGTCGATCTCGAACTGGGACTTGGCCTCGCTGAGCACGATACGGTCCTGCGGGCGCTTCGGTCCGGCGATGGAGGGCACGACGGTGGAGAGGTCCAGTTCGAGGTACTCGCTGAAGACGGGCTCCACGTCGGGGTTGTGCCAGAGGCCCTGCAGCTTGGAGTACGCCTCGACGAGCGCGACCTGCTCTTCACTGCGACCGGTGAGGCGCAGGTAGCCCAGGGTGATCTCGTCCACGGGGAACATGGCGGCGGTGGAACCGAACTCGGGGCTCATGTTGCCGATGGTGGCGCGGTTGGCCAGGGGAACGGATGCGACGCCGGCTCCGTAGAATTCGACGAACTTGCCGACCACGCCGTGAGCGCGCAGCATCTGGGTGATGGTGAGCACGACATCCGTCGCCGTGACTCCGGCGGGGATGTTGCCGCCGAGCTTGAAACCAACGACCTTCGGGATGAGCATCGAGACGGACTGACCGAGCATGGCCGCTTCGGCTTCGATGCCGCCCACGCCCCAGCCCAGCACGCCGAGACCGTTGACCATGGTGGTGTGCGAGTCGGTACCGACACAGGTGTCGGGGTAAGCCTGAAGGTTGCCGCCCACCTCGCGAGTCATGGTGACGCGCGCGAGGTATTCAATGTTGACCTGGTGCACGATGCCGGTTCCGGGCGGAACGACCTTGAAGTCGTCGAACGCGGTCTGGCCCCAACGCAGGAACTGGTAACGCTCCCCGTTGCGCTCGTACTCGATCTCCACGTTGCGGGCGAAGGAGTCGACGGTGCCGAACAGGTCGGCCACGACGGAGTGGTCGATGACCATTTCGGTGGGGGCGAGCGGGTTGATCTTCTTCGGGTCGCCGCCGAGCTCCACCAGGGCCTCGCGCATGGTGGCGAGGTCGACGATGCAGGGCACGCCGGTGAAGTCCTGCATGATCACGCGTGCCGGGGTGAACTGAATCTCGGTGTCGGGATCACTGGTGGGGACCCACTCGCCCAGAGCACGAATGTGCGCCGCGGTGATGTTCTTGCCGTCTTCGGTGCGGAGAAGATTCTCCAGCAGCACCTTCAGGCTGTACGGAAGTTTCTCGTAGCCTGCGACCGAGTCGAGACGAAAGACTTCATAGTCAGTCGACCCAACGCGCAGGGTGTCCTTTGCTCCAAAACTGTTTACCGCAGACACGATGCCCTCTCCTTCGTGGAGCCGTCGGGTACCCGGCGGCGCCTCAATCCTTGTGGCTCGGCACGCCTTCGTGCCAGCAAGGCAAACCTTACCGGCGGATGCCGGGGCTCACCATTCCGATCATCAAACTATCTTGACGTCAAGATAACTCTAGCAGTCATTCCGTGGTGCTTTCGGAACGTGTGGGCACGTCGCCGTCGACGGCCTTGTAGACCGATCGCACCACCAGCCAGGACAGCACCAGCAGCGGTGCATACAGCGGAATCCCCATCAGCAGCTTCGCGGCACCGAGCCATTCCACGTTGCCGGCGAAGTACAGCGGCAGCTGTACGGCCAGGCGCACCAGGAACAGTCCCGCCCAGCACAGCGTGAGCCAGGTGAGCACCCGGCGCTTGGACGGATTCTTGCGCCACTCCACGCCGTCGCCCATCAGGAACCCCACGGCGACGCCGATGAGCGGCCAGCGTGCGAGCACCGAGGCGATCAACACGGCCGCGTAAATCGCGTTGGTGTAGAAACCGGGCAGGTAGAAGTCTTCGGCGCGGCCGGTCATCAGGGCCAGCACCGCGCTGAAAGCGATCACAACGAGCCCGCCGATGGCCTGGCTGAGCGTCTCCTTGCGCTTGATGCGCAGGGCGGCGAAGATCAGGCCGATGATGACGGGCGCGATCAGGGCCGGGATCAGGTCCCGGGTGATGGTGTACGTGACCAGAAAAACCAGCCCGGGCAGCACCGCTTCGACCAGCCCACGGATGCCGCCCATCGCGTCGAGCAGGGCCCGTCCGCTGATCGCGTCACCCTCGGCGGCCGGGCTGAACCCGGCCCGGCGGGCCGCGGCCGCGAGACCGTCGGCCAGTGCCCCCGACGCGGCCGCAGCCGGTTCGGGCGCGGCCGTTTCGGGCGCGGCGTCTGCGCCCAGGTTCGGGGACGGGTTCGGGTCCGATGCCAGCTCGGCGTTCGGTGTCTCCTGCGGGTCCGGTTCGCCGGTGGGGTGCGCGGTCATGGCCGCGGCTAGACGCTGGCGGGCTCGGTCGCGCCGGTCGGCGTGGCCGGCATACGCAGCGGAATCAGGTCACGCGGCGGCATCGGGGTCGTGCCGCGCACCACGACGATGCTGCGGAACAGGTCTTCGATCGCGGCGGCCGCCTCGGGGTTGACCGCGCCCTCCCCGGCGATGACACCGCGCAGGAACCAGCGTGGTCCGTCCACGCCCACGAAGCGGGCCAGCCGGGTCGTGCCGCCCGCAGCCTGGCCGGCGGCGATGGGAATTTCGGCGAGCAGTTCAGGACCGAAGGGACCCTCGCGCAGCGTGGTGGTGCCGCCCTGCTTGCCGATCTGCTCCCCGATCTGCTCGCGAATCTCGTTCCACAAACCGCTCGAGCGCGGCGAGGCGAAGGGCTGAATCTGCAGGGTGGAGCCGGCATAATCCAGGCCGATCGCGACGACCCGCTTGGTGCCCTCTTCGATTTCAAGCCGCAGGTGCAGCCCCTCCCGCGGCAAAATTTTGATGCCGCCGAGGTCAACGTAGGGCCGCACCGGGTTGGCTTCCGCTTCATCGAGCGGGCCTTCGGTGGCCCGGTCCTCGGGGGCGGACTTCTCGCTGCGCGCCGCCGCAGCAGCCTCGGCGATCGTCTCGGGCGACTCGTCGGTCGACGTCTCGGTGGAGTTCTCGGTGGGCGTCACGGCGTCACTCACAGTGCGCCTCCTGTCTTGTGTGCGGTTGCGGGGGGTGCGGGTGCAAAAGGTGTGGGGGCAACGGATGCCGCGGCCACGCCCGTGGAGCCGAAGCCGCCGGCGCCGCGCTGGCTGCCGGGGAGGTGACCGACGGGCACGAAGGTGGCCCGGGTCACGGGCATCACGATGAGTTGCGCGATCCGGTCGCCGACGGCGATCGTGAAGCTGTGCTGGGTGTCGGTGTTGAGCAGCGCCACCTTGATCTCACCGCGATAGCCCGCGTCCACGGTTCCCGGCGAATTCACCACCGTGATTCCGTGCTTGACGGCCAAGCCGCTGCGCGGCACCACGAAGGCCACGAAACCGTCGGGCAGGGCGATGGACACCCCCGT
>JBBQYN010000117.1:0-7529 GCA_038208655.1 Actinomycetales bacterium | reverse complement strand
ACGGCTGCGGCGACGTTGATCGTGGCCTGAAAGTCCAGGGGTCGGCTCCTGGTGGGGCGTGGGGGGGTGGTGGGGGGGTCGAGGTTCGTGAGTGGGCGGGGTGGGCGGGGTGGGTGCGACGCGGTACCTGACCCTAGCGCGCACGGAGCCCGATCAGCCGGTGACGCTGGGCAGAACGTTTCGGGCGCGGTCGGCGCGGTCGACGTGCCAGGCCGCCAGGATATTCAGGGCGTCGCTCGACGGCGAGCCCGCCGGGGTGCTGTACACGAACAGTTCCTGGTCGGGTTCCCCGGCCACGGCGAAGTTCTCGAAGTCGACGTCGATGCGCCCCACCACCGGGTGCACTAGTCGTTTGGTGCCGAAGGTGCACTCGTACACCCGGTGCTCGGCCCACATCACCCGGAATGCCGGGCTGTGCTCGCCAAGCTCGGCGATCAGCGCGGTCAACGCCGCATCGTGCGGGTGGCTTCGGGTGTCCCGGCGCAGGATAGCGGCGACATCCGCCGCCACGAGCTCCCAGTCCAAGTAGTACGCCCGGGCCCCCGGGTCAAGAAAAGTCCAGCGGGCCAGGCTGCGGTGCCGGCCGCTGCGGGAGCCGAAGTCCGTCATCAGCGACACGGCCAGGGAATTCATCGCGAGCACCTGCATGCCCGGCCCCAGCACGAAGGCGGGGGAGTCGGTGAGCGAGTCCATGATGGCGCGCAGTGGCGCGCGCACCGCGGTGGTGCGCTCGCGCACGTCGACGCGCCCGCCGGTGGACGCCGAGAGCAGCGTGAACAGGTAGGTGCGTTCGGTTTCGTTCATCTGTAACGCCACGGACAGGGCGTTGATCACCGCGTCGGAGGCCTGGGTGACCCGGCCCTGTTCCATGCGAGCGTAGTAGTCCACGCTGACCCCGGCGAGGCCGGCGACCTCGTCGCGGCGCAGGCCCGGCACGCGGCGCACCGTCTGATTCACGGGTAGGCCCACATCACCGGGTGCGAGCCGGGCCCGGGCCGAGCGGAGAAAATCGGTGAGGGTGCCAGCGGTATTCATCTCCCCAGTATCACCCAGCGCCGCTGCGCATCAGCCGGGGACAGCTTGTCCTAGGACAACTGGGGCGATGCTGACCGGGCATATCGCGCCACCGAAACGGTTGTCCTCGGTGTGGGCAGAACCGTCCGCACGAAAGGAACACCATGACTTTGTCAGCAAACCTCAACGGCCGCGTCGCGGTCATCACCGGCGCGTCGAGCGGAATCGGTGAGGCCACAGCCCGCCAGCTCGCGTCCCGCGGGGCATCCGTCGCCCTGATCGCCCGTCGCGCCGACAAGCTCGAGGCCCTCGCCGCCGAGATCACCGCCGCCGGCGGGACCGCCCTGGTCATCGTGGCCGACGTCACCGACGCCGACGCCATCACCCGCGCGGCCGCCACGGTGCAGGAGAAGCTCGGCACCACCAGCATTCTCTTCAACAACGCCGGAATCATGCTGCCCGCTCCCATGCAGGAGCACAACGTGGACCAGTGGAAGCACCAGATCGACCTGAACGTGACCGCGCTCGTGACCACGATCGGCGCCTTCGTCGACCAGCTCGTCGTGAGCGCATCTCAGGGCGGCCCGGCCGACCTCATCAACACCAGCTCCATCGCCGGGCAGAACATTTTCCCGAACTTCTCGGTCTACTCCGCGACCAAGGCCTTCGTGACGCACCTGACCACCACGTTGCGGGTGGAATTGGGCGCGCAGGGCGTGCGGGTGGGCTCGATCGCACCGGGCCTGGTGAAGACCGAACTGGCCGGCCACGTCACCGACGCCGGAGTGTCGGACTGGATCGCCGGCGCCGACGACAGCATCACGCTGCTCAACGCCGAAGACATCGCCGAGATCATCACGTTCACGGTGAGCCTGCCGGCGCACGTGAACCTGCAGCAGGTCGTAGTTCTGCCCACCGGGCAGCCCTCCTAGCAGGCAGGGAACCGGGCCGGCCTGCGCAGACCACTGCCGGGCCGGTGCGGGGAAGCGCGGGCCGTGCCGATTCGGGTGCGGCGTGCAGTACGTCGCGATCCGGTGCAGTGCGCTCAGCCGGCCACGATCACGTCAAGGACGGTGCCGAGCAGGGGAATGACGGCGGCGAGGAAAATGCCGGCCGCCGTCACGACCCACGCGGTCTTCTGGGCCGGCTCGAAACCCGACAGGGGCAGGCCCTGCTTGTCGCGCTGTGCACCGGCCAGAACCAGGATCAGATCGAGGATCCACCACAGGCCGAAGCCGCCGAGCGTGACGAGTTTGAGCACGCCGGTGCCGACTTTGCCCAAGTAGAACCGGTCCACGGCCAGAAATCCCAGCAGCCAGGCGAACAGCCACGTCGCCACGAAGGAGCGCTCCGAAACGGGAGCGTAGCCGGCCGACGCGGGGTAGGGCGGGTGGGCGGCGGATAGGTGCCGCTGCGACCGGTCGGCGTTCGGGGTGCTCATCGCGGGTCTCCTCTGTGAGTCGGCATGTGTGGGGCGACGCCTGTGCGTCGACGTCGCGGCGCAGCCGCCACCGCGGCCCGCGACGGGTGAATCAGTGCCTCCATTCTGGTCATTTCGGCGGCGGCTGTCGACCCTGCCGCGGGTCTTTCTGCCGGGCACCGCGGGTGCCGGCGGCGGAGGCGCAGGGCTGGCCGCGTCGACGAAGCGGGACATAATGACTGCACCCAACATTTCGGCAGCAGTACTCGACGAGGAGATTGACGATGACCACACTGAACCCGTATCTCGGCTTTCGTGACCAGGCCCGGGAAGCGCTCGACTACTATCAGAGCGTCTTCGGGGGCACGATCACCCGCAGCACCTTCGGGGACTTCAAGGTCAGCGAGGATCCCGCGGAGGTCGACAAGATCATGCACTCACAGCTCACCACCGACAACGGTCTGGTGCTGATGGCTTCGGACACTCCCGCGAGCATGGACGTGCCGCCAGCGAGCAGCATTTCGGTGTCGCTGAGCGGCGGCGGCGACGATGACGCGGAACTGCGCGGGTACTGGAGTTGCCTCTCCGGCGACGGGACCGTGACCGTTCCGCTGGAAAACTCCCCCTGGGGAGATGCCTTCGGTATGTGCGTCGACAAGTACGGCGTGAACTGGATGGTCAATATTCAGGGTGCAACGGCCTGAGCCCGCGCCCCGGTGGTCACGCGGGTAATCTGTCGGGCATGACCTCGAATCAGGAGATTGTTCGCGTTTCCGGGCCCCACGGGGAACGGGAGGTGCGGGTGTCGAGCCCGACCCGGCTGATCTGGCCCGAGGCCGGCATCAGCAAAGTCGACCTCGCCCGCTACCTCGTGGCGGTCGGCGATGCCTTCGTTCGTGCCAACGGCGACCGGCCGGTGTCGCTGCAGCGGTATTCGGCCGGGATCGACGGGGAGATGTACTTCTCCAAGAACCCGCCCCGCGGCGTGCCCGACTACGTGCGGTCGGTCATGGTGGTCTACCCCAGCGGCCGCAGCCACCCCCAGCTGGTGATCGACGAACCGGCCGCTGCGGTCTGGGCGGCGCAGATGAACACCGTGGTCTTTCACCCGTGGGCCTCCCGCGCGGGCGACCCCGACCTCCCCGACGAACTGCGTATCGACCTCGACCCGCAGCCCGGAACGGACTTTTCCGACGCGGTACCGGTGGCCATGGAGCTGCGCCGGGTGCTCGCCGACGCCGGCCTGGAGGCGTTCGTGAAGACATCCGGCAACCGTGGCCTGCACGTGTTCGCGCCAATCACCCCGCAGCACGAATTCCTTGACGTGCGCCATGCCGTGATCGCGGCCGCCCGCGAACTGGAGCGTCGCCTGCCCGACACGGTGACCACGGCGTGGTGGAAGGAACTGCGCGGGCAACGCATTTTTGTGGACTACAACCAGGCCAACCGGGACCGCACCATGGCCGGAGCGTACAGCCCCCGTCCGTTGCCGCACGCGCCGGTGTCGTGTCCGCTGCAGTGGAGCGACCTGGACGGGGCAGACCCGGCCGCCTTCACCATCGCGACCGTTCCCGAGCGTCTGCGTAGCCGGGGCGACCCGTGGGAGTACCTGCACGAGCAGCCGGGCAGCATCGACGCGCTGCTGCAGTGGTGGCAGCGCGACCTCGACGCGGGCCTGGGGGAGCTGGTCTTTCCCCCGGACTTTCCCAAGATGCCCGGAGAACCACCTCGGGTGCAGCCCAGCCGGGCCCGCACGCCGAAGTGACGGCACCCCCTGCCCGTGCGCAGCCGATGATCAGTGCCGCGAGCCCGCCGCCCGGCCGGAGGCCTGCCCGGGAGCCCGCCCGGGGGCCGCGCCGGTCGCGACCGGACGGCCTGCACGGCTCGACCACTGGCTCCAGGATCCGGCGTACAGCGCGGCGTCGAACCCGGCCACGGCCAGCGCCAGCACCGTGTGCGCCGCGGTGACCCCCGACCCGCAGTACCCGGCGGCCTCGCCACCGGGCGTGACGCCGAGCGCGAGAAGACGCTCGCGCAGCTCGGCCGGCGGCAGAAACCGGCCGGACTCGTCGAGGTAGTCGGTGCCGGGCGCGCTCACGGCGCCGGGAATGTGCCCGGCCTTCGCATCGATGGGTTCGACCTCGCCGCGGTAACGTTCACCGGCGCGGGCGTCCAGCAGCACGCCGTGGGTCGGCCACTCGGCCGCCGCGTCGATGTCGATCAGGCTTAGGTGCCCGTAGCTCAGGGTCACCGCGCCGGGTGAGACAACGACGGCGCGCCGCTCCAGTGGAAAGCCGGCGGCCGTCCAGGCCGGCAGGGCCCCGTCGAGCACCCGCACGTCGACGATTCCGGCGTAGCGCAGCAACCACCAGGCCCGCGCGGCCGAAAGGTTGCTCACATCGTCGTAGACCACGACGGTGTCGCCGTCGTTGATGCCCCAGGACCGGGCCGCAGTCTGCAGATCTTCGACCTCGGGCAGCGGATGCCGCCCCGCCGTCGACGATGCCGGCGCCGCCAGTTGCGTCTCCAGGTCCACGTACACGGCGCCGGGAATATGCCCGGCGAGGTATTCGCGACGACCGGTGCTGCGGCCCAGCCGCCACCGCACATCGAGAATGTGTGTCGTGGCGCTGCCGAGATCGTCGAGCTCTGCGGGGGTGATGAGCAGGGGCATGCGGGAGGCTCCAGGGAAGGCACTCGGGGCTGAGCTGCGGGGGCATGGGCACGCCGGGGCGTGAACGAAGGGGCGTGAACGAGGCAACCATACCCGATCGCGGGGTCCGTTCCCGTGCACCGCTTAGGCTGGAGCACGTGCCGACTCGCCCGACGCCCCCGCAGACGGCTGCGCACCCGGCGTCGGCAACGACCCCGTGAGCGTCGTGACTCTGCTGGAACGCCGCCAGGTGTCGTTCTACCTGGCCGCGATTCTGCTCGGGGTGGCCGTGGGCCTGCTCGCCCCGGCCGCAGCCCCGGTGTGGGGCGGGGCGATCACCCCGATCCTCGCGGTGCTGCTGTGGGCGACCTTTCTGGGGGTGCCGCTGATCGACCTGCCCCGGGCGTTTGGCGACATCCGTTTTCTCGGCACGGTGCTTGCGGTGAACTTCGTGGTCGTACCCGTGCTGGTGTTCGGCCTCACCCGGTTTGTCGCCGACAACCAGGCGGTGCTGATCGGCGTGCTCCTGGTGCTGCTGACCCCGTGCGTGGACTACGTCATCGTGTTCACCGGCCTGGCCGGCGGCGCCCGAGACCGCCTACTGGCGGCCGCCCCGCTGCTGATGGTGCTGCAGATGCTGCTGTTGCCGGGTTACCTGTGGCTGTTCCTCGGTCCCGACGGCGCCGCGCTTATCGCACTGGGCCCGTTCGTCGAGGCGTTCCTCGTGCTGATCGCGCTGCCGCTCGGGGCCGCTGCCGTGGTGCAGGCGTTCAGCCGGGGCACCCGGCCCCGATCACGGGCGGCCGGGCGCCGCATCGAAGCCACCCTCGCGGCGCTGATGGTTCCCCTGCTGATGCTCACCCTGTTCGTGGTGATCGCCGCGCAGATTCACGCGGTGAGCGCCGAACTGGGTGTTCTGCTGGGCGTGATCCCCGTGTACGCGGCCTTTCTGGTGGTCATGCTCGGGGTGGGGCTGCTCGCCTCCCGGCTGGCACGCCTTGACGTGGGGGCGACCCGGGCCGTGGTCTTCTCCGGAGCCACCCGCAACTCCCTCGTGGTCCTGCCGCTCGCCCTCGCCCTGCCGCCGACGCTGGCCCTCGCACCGCTCGTGGTGGTGACGCAGACCCTCGTCGAATTGGTCGGCATGGTGGTCTTCGTGCGGCTAGTGCCGTGGCTCACCCGTGCCCGGCCGGCCGCGCCCGCAAGAGAAACACCGTGAGCATCGCGGCCACGACCGCCAGCACCGCCACCATGCCCACCGTGCCCGGCCAGCCCCACAGCGCGAAGAACACCCCGCCGAGCCAGCCGAACAGGCTCGACCCCGCGTAGTACGACAGGTTGTAGAGCGACGAGGCCTGCGCCCGCCCCACGGTGGCTTCACCCCCGGTCCACCCGGATGCCACGGCGTGCGCCGCAAAGAACCCCGCCGTGGCCACGAGCACCCCGATCAACACCACGACCAGGCTGACGCTCAGCGTCAGCAGCACCCCGACGGTCATCAACGCGACCGAGACCAGCAGAATGCTCCAGCGACCGAACCGGGCCGCAAGGATTCCCGCCTGCGCCGACGACCAAGTGCCGGCCAGGTAGGCCACGAAAACCAGGCTGACCAGCGCCGGCGGCAACCCGAACGGATCCCCGGCCAGCCGGAAGCCCAGGTAGTTGTAGAGCGCCACGAAGCCGCCCATGAGCAAGAATCCCTGCGCGTACAGGGCGAGCAGGCGTGGCGAGCGCAGGTTGCGGCCCAGCAGCTGGAGCAGGCTCGGGTCGATCCCGCGCCGACGGGACCGCTGCGGCACGAAGCCTCGCGGCGCGGGCACCAACGCAACGAACAGGGCCGCCGAAATCGCGCACAGCACGGCGACGGCGAACACGCCGACTCGCCAGTTGGCCCACTCTGCCAGTGGGCTGGCCACCAGACGCCCGAGCAGCCCACCGATGCTGGTGCCGGCCACGTAGGTTCCGGCCGCCCGCGCCGCATGCCGGGGTTCGATCTCCTCGCTGAGGTAGGCGATCGCGATCGCCGGCACCCCGCCCAGCATCAACCCTTCCAGAAATCTCCCGGTGAGCAGCAACGAGAACGTGGGCGCGAACGGCACCAGCAATCCGAACACCGTCGCCGAGATCACCGCGAACGACATCGCCCGCACCCGACCGACCCGGTCGGCCACCACCGACCAGGGAATCACGCCCAGGGCAAGACCGATCGTCGACGCTGACACCAGCAACGCCGCATCCGCTGCCCCCACCCCGAGATCGGCCGAGACCAGCGCGAGCACCGCCTGCGGCGAATACAGCTGCGCGAAGGTCGCGACGCCGGCGAAGAACAGGCCGGCCAGCAGGCGCCGGTAGTCGGAACTGCCGTGCGAATGGCCGTTCCAGTCGCCCGACAACGGGATGCGCATCGTTGGTGGGGCCACCACCCCACGTTAGCCTGCCCCC
>JBBQYN010000116.1:0-7537 GCA_038208655.1 Actinomycetales bacterium | reverse complement strand
GTCCGCTGTGCTGTCGGTGCAGTTGTCGGCCACCACGACCACCCGGTCCGGCGGGTGCGACTGGGCGAGAATCGACGTGATCGTGGCCGCGATGGAAAACTCTTCGTTGTAGGCGGGAATCAGCACGGTCACCGAGACCGGTCCGGCGTACACGCCACGCGTGGAGGCCATGACGACTTTCGGCGCCAGGGGCGCGCTGCTGCGGTCGAAGGACCGCCGGGACTTGTTCGAGACCCGCAACTCGATGATGGCGACACCGGCAGCGAAAAGCACTGCCAGGCTCACTGCGGCGAGCAACACCCGGGGCGCGGGGGCCTCGAGGGCATAGAGAAACCGCCAGATTCCAAAGAGCACTCCCTGTGCCGGCGCATCGCCCTCAACGGGGTCGTCGGCCCAGACGGCAAAGATCAACAGCAGTGCCGCACCACCCGCCAGTGCCGCGACGATGACGCCAACCATGCGATTGAATCGCGTATTCCCCATGGGGGGGATAATACGACATAGATCAGCAGCTTTTTACCAGTGCCGTTTGCGACGCTGCGGCTTTGAATCAGAGTGCTTGCAGAGTGGGAATTCGGTGGCCCCGGCGCCAGACCGCACGGGTGAGCGGAACCCCCGGCCGGTACGCAAGATGGGCGACGGATGCCGCGTCGAGCACCTGCATGTCGGCCCACCCGCCCACTCGCAGCGACCCGACCGCATCCGTTCCTGAATCTAGTCCGAGAGCGCGTGCGGCACCGCGCGTCGCGGCCCACACGGCCTCCTGCACGGTGAGGTTCATCTGGAGCACCGCGGTGGCCACAACGTACTGCATCGACGTGGTGTACGAGCTGCCCGGGTTGCAATTGGTGGACAGCGCCACCGTGGCCCCGGCGTCGAGCAGGGCCCGCGCCGGGGCGAAGGGCTGTCGGGTGGACAGGTCGCAGGCCGGCAGAAGCGTGGCCACGGTGCCGGAGTCGGCGAGCGCGGCCACGTCGGATGCGCTCAGCCACGTGCAGTGGTCCACGCTCGCCGCACCGAGCTCCGTGGCCAGGGCGACCCCGCCGCCCGGGCCGAGCTGGTTGCCGTGCACGCGCAGCCCGAGCCCCGCGGCACGGCCGGCCAGCAGCACCTCCCGGCACTGCTCCACATCGAAGGCGCCACGCTCACAGAACACGTCGATGAAGCTCACCCACGGGCGCACCGCCGCGAGCATCGGACCGGTGACCCGGTCGAGGTAATCGCGCATGTCGCTGCCGGTGGGCAACACGTGCGCGCCGAGGAACGTCACGACGTCGGCGTGCTCGGCGGCGATGCGCGCCGATCGGGCCTCATCGGCCACGGTCAGACCGTAGCCGGTCTTGGTCTCCAGTGTGGTGGTGCCCTGCCTCAGGGCCTCCTGGCGCAGCCGCAGTACGGTGCCGGCCAGTTCGGCATCTGTCGCGGCACGCGTCGCCGCGACGGTGTTGTGGATGCCGCCAGTGGAATATGCCCGTCCGGCCAGGCGCGCCTCGAACTCCGCCGACCGGTCGCCGGCGAACACGAGGTGAGTGTGCGCATCGACCCAGCCGGGCAGCATTGCCCGGCCGCCGACCGAGGTGCGTGAATCTGCGGACGGTGCCCGGGCCGCGTTCCCGATCCAGGCGATGCGTTCACCGTCGACCACGATCGCCTGCCCGTGCCGGCGAGGCTCGCCGTCGGCGAGAGTGGTCAACTCGCCGATGTCGGTGATCAGATGCGCGGTCATGCCGAGCGCACCACGCCGCCCACCAGCACCCGCCGTACGTCGGCCGCGGTGGCCGCGAAGCCGATCTGCTCGGGCAGGCTGCCCCGGGTGCGCACGGACTGTGCGTCGACCTCGACCAGGTCGCACCAGGCGCCCACGGCGATGCCGCCCCGGTGCCCAAGCGAGCGATACCCGTCGGCGCTGATCAGGGTGCCCAGCTCGGCGGGCGTGAACCGGCCGCGCCGCCCCGACAGCAGCCGCTGCCCGTACTCCACGCCGCGCAGTTCCAGGAACGGATCGACCACGGCGTTCTGATCGGACCCGATCGCGAGCCGGGCGCCGGCCCGCGCGAGGGCCAGGGCCGGCCCGATCCCGTCGCCGAGATCCGCCTCGGTGCTCGGGCAGAGCACCACGGTCACGCCGGCCTGCCCGAGCAGCCGCACGTCGGCATCCGTCAGATGGGTGGCGTGCACCACGCTCAGCCGCGGCGTGAGCGCCCCCAGCTCGGCGAGCAGCCCGGTGGGAGTGCGGCCGTATGCCTGCTCGCACTCGGCGTTCTCCTGCGGCTGTTCGGACAGGTGCACGTGCAACGGCACATCGGCCGGCAGCCCCGCGAGCGCCGCGGCGATCTCGGGGCGCGGCACCGTCCGCACCGAGTGCAACGCGGCCCCGAGCGTGACCGTGCCAGTGCCCGGGCCAGCCGCGGCATCCGGGCCAGCCGTGTCGGCCAAGGCCTGCCGCAGGGCGTGCCAGCGCTCCAGCCAGCGTTCCACGGTGCCGTCGCTGAAACCCCGCTGCGCGCCGCGCACCGGCCGGCGGATGCCCGCGGCCAGGTAACACGTGTCGAGCAGCGTCAGCCGAATGCCCACCACGCTCGCGGCCCGCACGACGGCCTGCTCCATGGCGTGCTCGCCAGGCCACGGCATTCCGTCGGGCCGATGGTGCAGGTAGTGGAACTCACCAACCGCGGTGTATCCGTTGGCGAGCATCTCCCCAAACACCTCCCGTGCCACGATTTCGTAGCTCGCCGGGTTCAGGGCTTCCGCCTCCGCGTACATGCGGTCACGCCAACTCCAGAAATCGCCGCCGTCACCGTGGGTGCGGCCGCGCAGCAGGCGATGGAACAGGTGCGAGTGAGCGTTGGCGGCGCCGGGCAGCACGACGCCGAGCCGCAGATCGGCCGGGCCGCCGGCCACGCCACGTTCAATGCGCGCGATGCGGCCGTCGACGGGGTGCAGCCGCACCGACGCGACCGCCACCCCGTCGATCAGCGCGCTCGAGCACCAGATCGCCGCCACTGCCTGCCCTGCCGACCCCGCCGATCCACCCGATTGGGCCTCCAGCTCACCCATCAGCTCACCCATCAGCCCTCCCACAGTGGAACCCGCAGGCCGCGGTCCCTGGCCACCTGCTCGGCCAGCGGGTAGCCGGCGTCCACGTGCCGCATCACTCCGCTGCCGGGGTCGTTCACGAGCACCCGGGCGATTTTCTCGGCCGCGAGCGCCGTGCCGTCGGCCACGATCACCTGCCCGGCGTGAATGGACCGGCCCATGCCCACGCCGCCGCCCTGGTGAATCGATACCCAGGTCGCCCCCGACGCGGTGTTCAACAGCGCGTTCAGCAACGGCCAGTCCGCGATGGCATCGGATCCGTCCCGCATGCCCTCCGTTTCCCGGTACGGCGACGCCACTGACCCGGCGTCGAGGTGGTCCCGGCCGATCACGATGGGGGCGCTCAGCTCGCCGGAGGCGACCATGGCGTTGAATTTCAGGCCGGCCAGATGCCGCTCCTGGTAGCCGAGCCAGCAGATGCGCGCCGGCAGCCCTTCGAAGCGCACCTTCTGCTGCGCGCCGGCGATCCAGCGGGCCAGCTTACTGTCGTGCGGAAAAAGTTCGAGCAGGGCCCGGTCGGTGGCCAGGATGTCCGCCGGGTCGCCCGACAGGGCAACCCAGCGAAACGGTCCGGTGCCGGAGCAGAACAACGGCCGAATGTAGGCCGGCACGAACCCGACGATGTCGAACGCTCGGGCGCAGCCGCCGAGCAGGGCCTCCGCCCGGATGGAGTTGCCGTAGTCGAACACCTGGGCGCCGGCCTGCTGAAAGTCGAGCATGGCCTGCACCTGCCGGGCCATCGAGGCCCGGGCGGCGAGCGTGAACCCCTCCGGGTCGGCGGCGGCCCGGGTCTGCCAGTCGGCGAGGTGCACACCCTCGGGCAGGTAGCTCAGCGGATCGTGGGCGGAGGTCTGGTCGGTCACGATCTGCACCGGCACACCGCGGGCCCGCAGCTCGGGGAACACCGTGGCGGCATTGCCGACCAGCCCCACCGACAGCGGCCGCCGGTCGGCCGTGGCGGCGAGCGCCCGGGCGACGGCGTCGTCGAGGCTGTCGGTCATCTCGTGCAGATAGCCGTGCTCGATGCGACGCCGCAACCGCGCCGGATCGACATCGACGATGAGCACCACGCCGCCGTTCATGGTGACTGCCAAAGGCTGGGCGCCGCCCATGCCGCCTGCCCCACCCGTGAGGGTAAGGGTTCCGGCCAGGGTGCCGCCGAAATGCTGCTCGGCGACGGCGGCGAACGTCTCGAAGGTGCCCTGCAGAATGCCCTGGCTGCCGATGTAGATCCACGACCCGGCCGTCATCTGCCCGTACATGGTGAGCCCGGCCTGTTCCAGACGGCGAAACTCCGGCCAGGTCGCCCAGTCGCCGACCAAGTTGGAGTTGGCGATCAGTACCCGCGGGGCCCATTCGTGGGTGCGGAACACCCCCACGGGTTTTCCGGACTGCACCAGCAGCGTCTCGTCGAGTTCGAGCGTGGTGAGGGTGCGCACGAGGGCGTCGTAGGCCTCCCAGTTGCGGGCGGCTTTGCCGGTGCCGCCGTACACGATGAGCTCGTCGGGGCGTTCGGCCACGTCCGGGTCGAGGTTGTTCATGAGCATGCGCAGCGCCGCCTCGGTGGCCCAGCCCCGGGCCGTGAGGGCGGTGCCGCGGGCGGCGCGGATGGTGCGGGGTACGTTCATGAGACATCCGTTTCGTTCGACGACAGCACGGTCAGAACAGGTCAGGTCAGGTCAGGGACCACACGGCGGGCCGCCGCGACGATGTCGCCGCGGTGCACCGCGTCGGTGACCAGCTCGATCTCGGGGGAGAGGAACCGGTCCGGTCCGGGACCTGCGACACTCTCGCGCACCCGGTCGCGCACGGCCGCTGTCGCCGCCGCGGGGCGCAGCGGAGCGCGCAGGTCGAGGGCCCGGGCGGCGGCCATCACCTCGATGGCGAGCACCCGGCCGAGGCCGTCGAGGGCGGTCAGCAATTTGTGCCCGGCGTGCCAGCCCATCGACACGTGGTCTTCCTGCATCGCCGAGCTTGGGATGGAGTCCGCCGACGCCGGCGCGGCGAGCCGTTTCAGCTCGGAGACGATCCCCGCTGCGGTGTACTGGGCGATCATGAGGCCGGAATCGACGCCGGCATCGTGGGCGAGAAAGGCGGGCAGTCCGGCGTTCCGGGCCGGGTCGAGCAGGCGGTCGGTGCGGCGCTCCGACATGCCGGCCACGTCGGCGACGACGATGGCCAGAAAGTCCAGCACGTACCCCACCGGGGCGCCGTGAAAGTTGCCGTTGGACTCGACGCGCCCGTCGAGGGTGATCACCGGGTTGTCCACCGCGGAGGCCAGCTCCCGGGCGGCGACCTGGGCGGCGTAGGCGAGGGTGTCCCGGGCCGCGCCGTGCACCTGCGGGGCGCAGCGGAGCGAATAGGCGTCTTGCACCCGGGTGCAGCCCTCACCGCGGTGGCTGGCCACGATGGTCGACCCGGCCAGCAACGCACGCAGGTTGGCGGCCGAGACCTGCTGGCCCGACTGTGGGCGCAGCAGGGCCAGGTCGGCGGCGAAGACGGCATCCGTTCCGAGCAGGGCCTCGACGCTCATCGCGGCGGCGATGTCGGCGGTGGCCAGCAGGCCGCCCAGGTCGTGCACGGCAAGGGCCAGCATCGCGAGCATGCCATCGGTGCCGTTGATCAGGGCCAGGCCCTCCTTCTCGGCCAGCAGCACCGGGCTGATGCCGGCCGCGGCGAGCGCCGTGGCAGCGGGCAGCAGGGTTCCGGAGGCGTCGCGCACGGTGCCCTCGCCCATCACCGCGAGGGCGCAGTGCGCGAGCGGCGCGAGATCGCCGGAACAGCCGAGCGACCCGTATTCGTGCACCACCGGGGTGATGCCGGCGTTAAGTACGGCGGCATAGGTCTCGACGGTGCCCAGCCGCACCCCGGTGCGGCCGGTGAGCAGCGTCGACAGGCGCAGCAGCATCAGGCCGCGTACGGTGTCGCGGCCCACCTCGGGGCCCGACCCGGCGGCGTGGGAGCGCACCAGGCTCTGCTGCAACCGCACGCGCCGCTCGGGCGCGATGAAGGTGGTGGCGAGGGCGCCGAAACCGGTGGAGATGCCGTAGTGCGGGGCGGTGTCGCCGGCCAGCGCCTGCACGATGTCTCGGCTCGCGGTAACGGCGGCCCGGGCCTCGGCGGTGAGGGTCACGTGGGCGCCGTATCGGGCGACGGCCACCACCTCGGCCAGGGAGACGGGGCCGATGCCCACGGCGACGGATGCTGCCGCGCCGTGGGTCGGGATCATGGTCGTGTTCATGTCCCCAGTTCAGCGCGGGCGCGCCGGCCCGGCGAGGCCGAACCGCCATCGGTTGTCTCACCGGTGAGATTCTGGGCCGGTTCTGGGGCATCATGGTGTCATGACCAGCCCGGCGGCGCACCAGACGCTGCGCCTGTTGCAGCATCTCGCCAGCCAGCGTGGCCCGGTGGCCGCCAGCACCCTGGCATCCGCTCTGGGATTGCCACGTTCCACCGTGTATCGGCTGCTCGGCGTGCTGGAGAAGCACGGTTTCGTGCTGCACTTCGCCGAGCTGCAGCGCTACGGCATCGGACTGGCGGCATTCGAGCTGAGCTCGGGGTTCTCCCGTCAGGAGCCGCTGTCCCGGCTCGGTCGGCCCCTGCTCGCTGCCCTGGTCGACGAGGTCGGGGAGAGCGCGCACCTGGCAGTGCTGCACGGACGCGATGTGATCTACCTCGTGGAGGAACGTGCGCCGCGGCGGCCGTCTCTGGTGACGGATGTCGGGGTGCGGCTGCCCAGCCACCTCACGGCGAGCGGCCGCGCCCTGCTCGCGGCGCTGCCGGCGGCGCAGGTGCGGGCGCTGTACCCCGGCCCGGAGGCCTTCGCCGCCCGGCTCGGGGCGGAAGAGCCGACACCGGGGCGCACACCTGGCGGGTCGACCGTCGATGTCTGGACCTACCCGCGGCTGCGTCACCTGCTCACGCAGGCGCAGCAGCAGGGCTTCGCCCGGGAAGACGGCGATGTGACCGGGGGTATGGCATCCGTCGCCGTCGCCGTGCTCGACCACGCCGGCTGGCCCGCGGCGGCCATTGCCGTCACCTTCGCGCACGACGTCGGCGGCCCGGCGCAATCCGGGCACGACCGGGCCGATCAGGCCGAGCGTCTGGTGGCGCAGTCCGCGGTGCTCGCAGCCCGTATCGGGCCCTACGCCGCCCGGTTGGCGCGCGGTATCCACGGGCGCGACGCGGCCCGCTGACGCGGCCCCAGCGCACGGCGGCTACTGCACCAGGACCTGCACCAAGGATCCTTTCTGGCGACCATTTGAGCCCGCCGGGATGTCTTTCACCCGGTCTGCCACCTTCGGCTACCCGGCCAGGGCGTCCAGAAAGATGCGTTGCGCTGTGCCCGGCTCGTCGTCGTTGACGAACACGAACCGGCACGGTGCGTCAACGGCCAGTCCCTGCGGCAGCGCCAGCACGCCCCGATCGTGCCAGAGCGACT
>JBBQYN010000115.1:0-7563 GCA_038208655.1 Actinomycetales bacterium | reverse complement strand
CGCGCCGCCACGAACAGCGGCGTGAAGGTGAGGGTGTCAAAGCCCATCAGGTGGTATGCCGGGCCGCTCGGGTAGTCGAGGTTCGGCAGGATCGACTTCTTCGCCGTCATGGCCGCTTCCAGCGCCACGTACAGCTCGAGCAGTTCGGGCTTATCGTAATGCTCCACGAGCTTCACCAACGATGCCCGCATGGTGGGCACCCGGGAGTCACCGCTCTTGTACACCCGGTGGCCGAAGCCCATGATCTTGCGCTTCTCGGCGAGCGCCTGGTCCAGCCACGCCTCGGCGCGGTCGGCGGCGCCGTCGTCGAGACCGATCTCGCTGAAGGTGTGCATCACCGCTTCGTTGGCACCACCGTGCAGGGCGCCCTTGAGCGCGCCGATCGCGCCGGTCACGGCCGAATACAGATCGGACAGGGTCGACGTGATCACCCGGGCGGTGAACGTGGACGCGTTGAAGGAGTGCTCGGCGTACAGGATCATCGACACGTCGAAGGCGTCCACCACGACCAGTTCGGGCAGTTCGTCGAACGTCATGTAGAGGAAGTTCGCCGAATAGCCGAGGTCTTCGCGGGGTTCGACCAGGTCCAGTCCGCGCCGGCGGCGCTGGTCATACGCCACGATCGCGGGCAGCTGGGCAAGCAGCCGCATGGCCTTGACCCGGTCCGCGGCCGGGGAATCGTCTTCGGCGTGCGGGTCCTGCGCGCCGATCACGCTCACCGCGGTGCGCACCACGTCCATCGGGTGTGCCGTGTGCGGCAGCTCGTCAATGACGCGGCGCACCGAGGGGTCCAGCCGGCGCAGTGCGCGTTCCTCCTGCTCGAACGCGGCACGCTCCGCGTCGGTGGGCAGTTCACCGTTCCAGAGCAGGTAGGCCACCTCCTCGAACGTGCACTTCGCGGCCAGTTCCTGCACCGGGTAGCCGCGGTAGAGCAGCGAGTTGGTCTCGGGGTTCACCTTGGACACCTGGGTGGTGTCCACGACGACACCGGCCAGGCCCTTGAAGATCTTCGGTTCGGCCGCCACCGGTTCGGGGCTGAGTGTGTGGGTCATGAGGGTCTCCTACGCCTGCACGGCAACGTGCGGATTGATCGTGAAGTTGAAGATATCGGAATCGAACTCGCTGTAGGCCGGGTAATCCAGAAGGTCGTAGAGGTCGGCGCGGTGCTGCATCTGGGGCAACTGCGAGGTGAGCGACCCCTCCGAGATAATCGTGTCCAGCCCCCGCTCCGCTGCCCCCATTGCAAGGCGCAGCAGCGACACCGGGAAGATCACGATGTTCATGCCCACGTCGGCGAGCTGGGTCACGGTGAACAGTTCGCTTTTGCCGAACTCGGTCATGTTCGCCAGCAACGGCACATCGACCGCAGCGCGGATGGCCTCGAACTCGGCCAGGCTGGCCATGGCCTCGGGGAAAATCGCATCCGCTCCGGCGTCAGCGAGTTTCTTGGCGCGGTCCACTGCGGCGGCCAGGCCGTCGACGGCACGGATGTCGGTGCGCGCCATCACGAGAAAATTCGGGTCCCGGCGGGCGTCAACGGCGGCACGGATGCGCTTGAGTGCGGTGTTTTCGTCGACGACCTGCTTGCCGTCGAGGTGGCCGCAGCGCTTGGGGTTGACCTGGTCTTCGATGTGCAGTCCGGAGAGACCGGCATCTTCAATGGTCTGCACCGTGCGGGCCACGTTCATCGGCTCGCCGAACCCGGTGTCCGCGTCCACGATGGTGGGCAGGCTCGTCATACGGGCGATCTGCGCGCTGCGGCCGGCGACTTCGGTGAGCGTGGTCAGACCGATGTCGGGCAGGCCGAGGTCGGCCGAGAGCACCGCGCCTGACACGTAGACGCCTTCGAAGCCCTTGTTCTGAATCAGCTTGGCCGAGAGCGGGTTGAACGCGCCGGGAAAGCGCAACAGCCGCCCGCTGGCCAGATCGGCGCGCAGGGTGGCGCGTTTGTCGGCCGGGGATTCCTTCGCGTAGAGCATTTAGAAGATTCCGTTCGAGGTGGAGGCGGAGCTGATCAGGCCCGGGCGGGCCACGATGGTGAGGCGGCCGAGGTCGCCCGGGGTGAGGTGGGGCAGGTTCTGGGCCAGGTCGAGAAAACGCTCGATCTCGGCCTGTTCCAGCACGTCCTCGGCGAGGGTGCGGAACTTGGTGATGTACTCGGCCCGGGCAAAGGGCTTGGCCCCGAGCGGATGCGCGTCAGCCACCGCGATCTCGTCGACGATGCGGGTGCCGTCGGTCAGTTCGATCTCCACGCGGGCTCCGAAGGCCTTCTCGGCCGGGTCGATGGAGTGGTAGCGCCGGGTCCATTCCGCGTCTTCCTGCGTGGTGACCTTGTTCCACAGGGCGATCGTGTCGGGCCGGTTGGCACGTTTGGGGCTGTAAGACTCGACGTGGTCCCAGGAGCCGTCCTGCAGCGCCACCGTGAAGATATACGGCACGGAGTGGTCCAGGGTCTCCCGGCTCGCCGACGGGTCGTACTTCTGCGGGTCGTTGGCGCCGGACCCGATCACGTAGTGCGTGTGGTGCGAGGTGTGGATGACGATGCTCGCCACCTTCTCGGGGTCTTGCAGTTCCGGGTGCTCGCGGTGCAGCTTGCGGCCCAGGTCGATGAGGGCCTGCGCCTGGTACTCCGCGGAATGCTCCTTGGTGTAGCTGTCCAAAATGGCGCGCTTGGCGCTGCCGGACTTCGGCAGGAACACTTCGTAGGAGGCGTCAGGGCCGTCGAGCAGCCAGGCGATCACGCCGTCTTCGCCCTCGTAGATGGGGGTGGGGCTGGTCTCGCCGCGCATGGCCCGATCCACGGCCTCGACGGCCATTTTGCCGGCGAACGCCGGCGCGTGGGCCTTCCAGCTGCTGATCTCGCCCTTCCGGGACTGCCGGGTGGCGGTGGTCGTGTGCAGGGCCTGGCCGACGGCCTGAAAGATTGTCTCTTCGTCGAGGCCGAGCAGGGTGCCGATGCCGGCTGCGGCGGACGGGCCGAGGTGGGCCACGTGGTCGATCTTGTGCTCGTGCAGGCTGATCGACTTGACCAGGTCGATCTGAATCTCATACCCGGTCGTGATGGCGCGCACCAGGTCGGCGCCGCTGAGTCCGCGGGCGGTCGCGAGGTGCTGGGCGACGGCCAGGATCGGGGGGATGTTGTCGCCCGGGTGGGAGTATTCCGCGGCGAGGAAGGTGTCGTGGTAGTCCAGCTCCCGCACGGCCACGCCGTTGGCCCAGGCCGCCCATTCCGGGGAGACCCGGCGGCCGAAGCCCAGACCGAACACGGTCGAGCCTTCCCCGCCGTTGGACCGCGGGTGCGCGGTGGCCTGCGCGCGGGCGGCGCTGACCGGTTTGCGGGTCAGCGACGCGGCCGCGACGGAGGCGTTGTCGATGAGACGGTTGATGACCATCTCGGTCACCTCATCGGACACCGGAACCTGATCGGCGGCAACCTCGGCGATCTTCCAGGCCAGCTGGTCGGTGCGGGCCAGGTTTTCGTCACTGCGGTGAACTCGAACATTGTGTTGCTGCACGGTGGATCCCTTCGGTTGGTGGCCTAGTCGGCCGTGGTCTCGTCGTCGATCGCCGCGAGGACGCTCAACAGGCTTTGATGGAGGTGAACGTGTGTGGCGTGCGCGGCCAGGGAGTAGTCGCCGGCGATGATCGCGTCGATGATGAGCAGGTGTTCCTCCGCCGCCGCCTTCAGGCGGGTGGAGTTCTTGCGGGCCAGTCGACGAATCCGGGCCAGGTGCGTGCGCACGCTGCGCAGCGCGGCCACCAGGAACGGGTTCCCGACAGCACCGTCGATCGCCTCATCGAACTCATCGATCAACTCGTAGTACCGGTGCAGACCGGCGGCACCGTGCAGCACCAGGCTCGGTGCGGTCAGGAACTGCTCCCGCAGGGCGCGGAAGACCTCCGGGTCCCGGCGCTGGGCTGCGAGGCGCACGGCCTGGATCTCCAGTGCCTGACGCAGCTCGTAGAGTTCGCCGATGCTGTCGATGGAGATTTCGGTGACTTCGAAGCCGCGGCCGCTGCGGCCGGCCACGAGGCCGTCGGCGATCAGCCGCGCCACGGCTTCCCGCAGCGGCGTGCGTGAGACGCCGATGCGTTCGGCCTGCTCCACTTCGAGCAGCCCGCTTCCGGGCGCCAGGACGCCGTCGAGAATTTCACCGCGCAGCTGCCGGTAGGCTCGTTCGCTGGCGCGGAGGGGTGTGCCCGACCCCATCTTTGCGGTTTCTGTATACACAAAACGGAGTCTATTCCACTGCCCCCGGTTTTATGCAATACTTTCCACACTGTTTGTATACAGAAGCGCTTCAATGGAGAGGTACAGCATGCTCGACGAACCACGCGACACCTACCGGAACGTTTGGCAGCGCAGCATCAACTCTCGCGAACAGTTCTGGCTCGACGCCGCCACCCGCATCGACTGGGTCACGCCTCCCCGCGCCGCCCTGGCCGAGGACTCCTCAGCACCGGCCGGGCGCTGGTTTCCCGGCGGCACCCTGAACACCTGTTTCAATGCCCTGGACCGCCACGTTCTGGCCGGTCGCGGCAGCCAGACCGCCCTGATCTACGACTCCGCCATGACCGGTACCCGGCTGAGCTTCACGTACCTGCAGCTGCTCGACCGGGTCGCGACGTTCGCCGGGGTGCTGCGCGCCCACGGTGTGGGCACCGGCGACCGAGTGATCATCTACCTGCCCATGATCCCCGAGGCGGTCATCGCGATGCTCGCCTGCGCCCGCATCGGCGCGGTGCACTCGGTGGTCTTCGGCGGTTTCGCCGCCACCGAACTGGCCGTGCGGATCGACGACGCCCGCCCCAGCGTGATCGTCACCGCCTCGGGCGGGCTGGAACCGGGCCGCGTCGTGGAATACCTGCCCCTCGTGCAGAAGGCCCTCGCCCTCAGCGCGGGGTCGGTGCACAGCGTGATCGTGCACGAACGGGATTCGGTGCCCGGAAACGCCGCCGACTATTCCGGCCCCGGCGATACGGTCTGGTTGGACTGGGCCGCCGAGGAACGCGCCGCGGCCCCGGCCGACCCGGTCACGATGCGTTCCGAAGACCCGCTCTACGTGCTCTACACCTCGGGTACCACCGGCAACCCCAAGGGCATCATCCGTGACAACGGCGGGCACGCCGTGGCATTGAACTGGTCAATGCGCAACATTTATGATGTCGGCATCGGCGACGTGTACTGGGCCGCCTCCGACGTGGGATGGGTGGTCGGGCACTCTTACATCGTTTACGCCCCTCTGCTCGCCGGCGCGACCACGGTGATCTACGAGGGCAAACCGATCGGGACCCCCGACGCCGGCGCGTTTTGGCGTGTCGTGGCCGACTACGGCGTGCAGGTGCTGTTCACCGCGCCCACCGCCATCCGTGCGATCCGCCGCGTCGACCCGGAGTTCCTCGAGCTCAAGAACCACGACGTCTCCAGTTTGAAGGCGCTGTTTCTGGCCGGGGAACGTCTCGATCCGGAGACCTTCCACTGGGCCAACGACGGTCTGCACTGCCCCGTGGTAGACCACTGGTGGCAGACCGAGACCGGGTGGGCCGTCGCCGCGAACCCGCTCGGCATCGCCGAGCTGCCCGTGAAACCGGGGTCGGCCACCGTGCCGGTGCCCGGCTACGAGATTCACATTCTCGATTCGAAGGGCAAACGCGTCAGCAAGCTGGGCAAAGACGGCAACATCGCCATCAAGCTGCCGCTGCCGCCCGGCGCCCTGACCGGGGTGTGGGGCAGCGCGGACCGGTTCCAGAGCGCCTACCTCACCGCCTTCCCGGGCTACTACGCCACCGGGGACTCCGGGCACTTCGACGCCGACGGCTACCTGTTCGTGATGGGCCGCACCGACGACGTGATCAACGTGGCCGGCCACCGGCTGTCCACCGGATCCCTCGAAGAGGTGCTCACGCTGCATCCGGCCGTCGCCGAGTGCGCCGTTCTCGGCGTGCACGATGCCCTTAAGGGCCAGCGCGCCGCCGGGTTCGTCACCCTCAAGGCCGGCGCGACGATCGACCACGACACCCTCGCCCGAGAGCTGATCGGCCTGGTGCGCGACCATGTCGGCCCGGTTGCCGCGTTCCGCGACGTGACCGTGCTCGAGCGCCTCCCCAAGACCCGGTCGGGCAAGATTCTGCGAAAGACCATTCGTCAGATCGTCGACGGAGAGCCGTACACGGTTCCGCCGACCATCGAGGACCCACAGGTTCTTGAGGACCTCGCCCTCGCGGTGCACGCCGCCGCTCCCCGGGCCTGACTCTGGGCTCCCCGAGCCCCCACAGCCACCCTTCCCCCCAACCCAACACACCCTAACCCTCCTCACCCCCCAACCCTTCAGATCATCCCGAATCAAGACAGGAGATTCCATGAATGACGCACTCCCGGTCAACTCTTCAAAGTCGAAGATTGATTACCTCGAAGTTGAGGAATCAGCCCAATTTCTCGAGCTGCAACGCAGACACCGTCGTTTCGTGTTCCCTCTCACGGGGTTCTTCCTCGCGTGGTATTTCAGCTTCGTGCTACTCGCGGCGTACGCGCCGCAGGTCATGGCGATCCCCGTTTGGGGCCTCGTCAACCTCGGACTGATCCTGGGCCTCGCCCAGGTCGTCACGACCTTCATCATCACCATGTGGTATGTGTCCTTCGCGAACCGCCGGCTCGACCCGTTGAGCCTGGCGATGCGCATCAAACTCGAAGCGATGGAGAAGCCCACTGAGGCCGAACAGCGCGAAATCGACCGTCTCGCAGGATTGGCACAGGCATGAGCGCTCACATGATTCAGATTCTCCAGGCCGTCAGCCCGACAACCGAGAACAACCCCGTGTTGAACATCTCGATCTTCCTCGCCTTCGTGGCGGTCACGATGATCGTGGTGATCCGGGCCGGTCGTAACAATAAGAGCGCGGCCGACTACTACACCGGCGGTCGGTCCTTCACCGGGCAGCAGAACGGTTTCGCCATCGCCGGTGACTACCTCTCCGCGGCGTCCTTCCTCGGCATCGTCGGGGCCATCGCCGTGAACGGTTACGACGGGTTCCTGTACTCGATCGGCTTCCTGGTGGCCTGGCTGGTCGCCCTGCTGCTGGTCGCCGAGCTGATGCGCAACACGGCCAAGTTCACCATGGCCGATGTGCTGTCCTTCCGCCTGCAGCAGGGTCCGGTGCGCGTCGCCGCGGCCACGACAACGCTCGCTGTATGCTTCTTCTACCTGCTGGCCCAGATGGCCGGCGCCGGCGGACTCGTGTCGCTGCTGCTGGGCATCAACGACAAGCTCGGCCAGGGCATCGTCGTGACCGTCGTGGGTGTCGTCATGATCGTCTACGTACTCGTCGGCGGCATGAAGGGCACCACCTGGGTGCAGATCATCAAGGCGTTCCTGCTCATCATCGGTGCCTTCGGCATGACCCTGTGGGTCATGATCATCAACGGGTTCAACTTCTCCAACGTGCTCGCGAGCGCCGTCGAGAACTCCACCCACATCCCAGCCGACGCCATCCTGGCTCCGGGACTGGCCTACGGTGCCAACCCGCTGGACTTCATCTCCCTCGCCATCGCCCTGGTGCTCGGAA
>JBBQYN010000114.1:0-7587 GCA_038208655.1 Actinomycetales bacterium | reverse complement strand
GGGCCCTTCGAAGACGCGTCACTGCAGGGCGACACCACTATGGCGCACTCCCGGCTGAGCGTTCCGATGAACCTGGGCCTGCTGCATCCGCGGGAAGTCGTCGACGCGGTCGTGGCGGCCTATCAGGCCGGCGGGGTTCCGCTGGCCAGCGCCGAGGCCGTGGTACGCCAGATCATGGGGTGGCGGGACTGGGTCTGGCACCTGTACTGGCACCTCGGTGAGAGCTACGTCGCCGACAGCAACTTTCTCGACGCCCACACTCCGCTGCCGCGCCCGTTCCTGGAGCTGGACGGCAGCACGGTCGACGCCAAATGCCTCAGCCACGTGCTTGACGAGGTCGGCCGCACCGGCTGGACGCACCACATTCCCCGCCTGATGATTTTGGGAAACTGGTCGCTGCAGCAGGGTTACGACCCGGCGGCGCTCTCGGACTGGTTCATCAATGCCTTCGTGGACGGCACCCCCTGGGTGATGCCGGCCAACGTCGTGGGCATGTCCCAGCACGCCGACGGCGGCATCGTGGCGACCAAACCCTACGCGTCGGGTGGGGCGTACATCTCCAAGATGACGGACTTCTGCGGCAGCTGTCGGTTCAACCCGAAGGTGCGGCTGGGGCCGGATGCCTGCCCCTTCACCGCCGGATACTGGGCCTTCCTCGACCGTGTGGAACCCCGCATCCGTGGCAACCACCGCATGAGTCAGCCGCTCGCCGGCCTGCGCCGACTCGTCGACCGGGACGCGGTGGTCGCCCAGGAGCGTGACCGCACCGTCTGGTGACGCTCCGGCAGTCTCAGGCTGCGGCCGGGTCGGCGAACGCCGAACCGGGCAGGTCGCGCTCGTTGCTCTCGATCGCGGCCACGATGCGGCGCGCCACGAACGCCGGGTCCAGCCCACCGGCCAGCTTCGGGGCGGCCCCGGCGATGGGCCGGGTGGCCAGGCCGGTGTCGGTGTGACCGGGGCGGGCATCGAGCATGCGGATGCCCGTGCGTCGCAGTTCCCGCGCGCTGGCCTTGCTCCACGCGGCGAGAGCCGCCTTCGACGCGGAGTAGGCGGCCATGCCGGCCGTGGGCGCTTCGCTCACGACCCCGCTGAGTGTGAGCACGAACGGTTCCCGCCCGGCGGCACCCGAGGCCGCAAGCGCCTCGTTCGAGGCCGCGAGCAGCCGCATCGGGGCGACGGCGTTCACCGCGAAGAGCGTGTCGAGGGTGTCATCGGCCACCTCGGATGCCGCGCCGAACGCGACCAGACCGGCCGCGTTCACGATGCCGTCGAGGCCACCGTACGCCGTGACAGCCGCGGACACGAGCTGGTTCGGGGCGTCCGCCTGGGTGAGGTCGGCGGCAACCACCGTGCCCGGAATGTTCAGGGCAGCGAGCTTACTTGCGTCGCGCCCGCTGAGGGTGAGGCGGGCTCCCGCTGCCGCCAGCAGCCGGGCGATTTCCGCGCCGAGCACTCCGGAGGCGCCCACGATCAGAACAGAAGATCCAGATAAAGTCGTCATGCGTCACGGTATCCCACATCGGGCCGTGATCGGCCTAAAAGCGCTCTAGTCCGTGACGATTGTGTGCTGACGTTCACCCTTGGCCGGCACCGGCGGGCCGGCACGCAGCCGGTCGCACAGTTCGGTCAGCTGGGCGAGTTCGGCGTTGCTGAGTACATCATCGAACCGGTCGGTGATCGTGCCCATGTGTATCACGGCGACCCGGCGAAACAGGGCATAGCCGGCGTCGGTCAGCTCCACGATGGCGCCTCGACCGTCGAGCGGGTCGGTGACCTTGTCCACGCAGCCGCGCACCACTAGCCGGTCGATGAGGCGGCTGACGCTGGGCTGGGTCAACAGCACGTGCTGGTTGAGCTCACGCAAGCGGATGCGGCGATCGGGTTGCCGGGACAGGTTGAACAACACGTCGTATTCGTTGAAAGAAATGCCGTGCGACGGAAACCCGGCCGCGAGACTGCGCATCACCGCCACCTGGGCGCGGAACAACGATTCCCAGGCGCCTACGGCGGCCGCTCTATCCGTCACACTGACTCCTCTCGTCGCTTCAAGGATAGGGCTCCGCGCGGATCGCTTCGTGTGGCGAACTCGCACGTGCCCGAAAACCCGGTCAACTTGGTGTGAGATGCGGGCGACTTCACGGAGAACTCGCAGGTGAAATGCTCACTTTCGGGTGGCATCCGTTACCGATTCGTTATACGGTCGTCTTGCGTCAACCGTTTGCTGTGGCGGATGTCGTGAAATGTGATTGCAGGACACTCTTGGTGCAAGGGAAGAGGGTCGGTCGTAGCCCCCTACGATCGGCCCTCGCTTGCGTTAGGGCCTGCCCGTCACGGATGAACGCGGTCATGACGGCTCGTGCCCAGTGCGCCCGGTGGAACCCGCCGAGGGCGAGGCCGCTTAGTAGTGGTCGGGGCTCGGCGCGCTCGGCTGGTGGATGGACACGTCGGCGTGGCGATCGAACCGGTAACCGACGCCGCGCACCGTGCGCACGATGTCTTCGTAGTGACCCAGCTTGGAGCGCAGGCGACGCACGTGCACGTCGATGGTGCGTTCGTTGGGAGTCTCGTCTTCGTCGGCGTCGCTCCACAGCGACGAGATGATCTCGGCCCGGTCGACCGTGCGACCCTCGCGCAGCACGAGGTACTGCAGCAGCTCGAACTCCTTGTAGGTGAGGGCGGCAGTCTCGTTGTCGAGCAGTACGCGCTTGCGGGAAAGGTCCACGACCACTCCGCCGCGGGCCCGGTCGGGGTCTTCGGTTTCGGTGCGGTGGGCGGCCAACGCGGCCGGGTCCTGCAGGGCGAGGCGAACCACGTCGACGTCGCGACCACCGGCACCCTCGGGGGCCAGCGCCACGGCCGCATAGGTCTCTGCGGACGGCGCGATGTTGGCGGCGAGGGCCTTGAGCGCCTCGACGATGCGGTTCAGGCTTGTTCCGGCGGCGGCGGCCTTGGCCTCATCGATACCCACATAGAGAACGAAGCCACGGGCTTCGGTGCCGGTGGGCACGGCGCGAATGCGGGGAGCGGCGGCGACAGGTTCGGGTGCCAGGCTCAGCTCTGGGCGAGTGGCGAAGGTGGGTCGGCTGGTGTGAATGTGAGCGAGAGACATGGGACACGTCCTTGACTGGGTACTGCGGAGAACCCGATGTGGGTTCGAAAAAATGGAGCCGACGGGGAGTGCGCGGGGCGCAGCTCACGTGCGGTCTACCGGTGTGCGGCGAAGAGATGTGCTGCCCGTCTGGGCGGGATCGTCTTCGTGGAGTTCAACCGCCAGGGTGCCACGGGTGCGTGGCGGCGGGAGCTCGGCGCGTGGAAGGCGTTAGCCGCACATTCGGCAACAGACGTCGCTGAGGATGCCGGGCATCATCATGCCGGCAGTCCCGGGGGCCTCGGAGGAGGTCAGGGGAAGCGCTCGCGTTGTCATAACTGTGAGTAAACCTGAGTGTGACGGCGTGTGTCAATTTAGGGGCCGGGCAGCGCAAATCCGGCCCCGCATCACGTTCATGCCCGAAAGCTCCTGCGGGCGATTCCCCAGTAAAATGACTTTTGGGCACAGAATTTTCTACAAAAACCGGCTTCATCAAATATTATTGAATGTCAAGCGTCATAGCCCGCCGTGGCCCGCAGGACCTGCAATCGGTCCGAGCGCCGGGGGGAAATCCCCCTCGCCGCGCCGCCGTGTGGTCAGACCAGGCCGTAGAGCCGGTCGCCGGCGTCTCCGAGCCCGGGCACGATGTATCCGTTCTCATCGAGGCGCTCGTCGACGGCGCCCAGCACGATGGTCACTTCACGGCCCTCGAGGGCTTTCTCGACGGCGGCGAGGCCCTCGGGAGCGGCCAGAATGCAGATGGCGGTCACGTCGACGGCGCCGCGGTCGAACAGAAAATTGATCGCGGCGATCAACGAACCGCCGGTCGCGAGCATGGGGTCAAGCACGAAGCACTGCCGGTCGGAGAGGTCCTCCGGCAGGCGCTCGGCGTAGGTTGTGGGCTCGAGGGTCTCTTCGTTGCGCTGCATGCCGAGAAAGCCGACCTCGGCGGTCGGCAGCATCTTCATCATGCCTTCGAGCATGCCCAGCCCGGCACGCAAAATCGGCACGACCAGGGGCTTCGGGTCGCTGATGCGCAGACCTTGGGTCTCGGCGACGGGAGTCTTCACGGTTACCGTCTCGACGCGCACGCCTCGGGTGCCCTCGTAGGCGAGCAGGGTCATGAGCTCTTCCACCAGTGAACGGAACTGTGGCGAGGAGGTGTTCTCATCGCGGAGCACCGTGAGCTTGTGCGTGATGAGCGGGTGGTCGGCAACATGAACTCGCATAGGCTCAATTCTAACCGTGCGACACCCGTTCGTTCGGCCGACAGGACCCCAATGACCGCGCGCGCCGCCCAGGACGAACTCTGGATGCGTCTGGCTCTGGCCGAGGCCGTGGCGGCGTTGGCCACGGGCGACGTGCCCGTGGGCTGCGTCGTGATCGACGCCGCCGGCACGGTGATCGGACGCGGCCGCAACGAGCGTGAGCGCTTTCAAGACCCCACCCTGCATGCCGAAGTCGTGGCCATTCGCGAGGCCGCCGCGGCAACGGGGGACTGGCACCTCACCGGATGCACGCTCGTCGTGACCCTGGAACCCTGCGTCATGTGCGCGGGAGCGATTCTCGCCGCCCGGCTGCCCGTCGTGGTCTTCGGCGCCTGGGATGAGAAAGCCGGGGCGGCCGGATCGGTGTACGACGTGCTGCGGGACCGCCGACTCAACCACCGTGTTGAGGTCATCACCGGCGTCGTCGCCGACGACTGCGCGCGCCTGTTGCGCACCTTCTTCGACACCCCGGAGCGCCGCGGCTGAGCCCGCACACCCGCACTTCTGCACGGTGAACATCGGGCGAAACCCGAAATTCGTGGAAAAAACTAGACTGTTCTAATGACTTCTACCGAAACTGTGACCCTGCCCACCATCGCGTTCCTCGGCGCCGGCTCCATGGCGCGGGCCGTTCTGGCGGGCCTGCTCAAGCCTGAAGTCGAGGTGACCGGCGGAATCCGCACCACCAACCGCAGCGCCGAGAAGGCCGCCGAACTGGCCGATACCGTCGGAGTGACCGCCTTCGCCACCGAGACCAACGCCGACGCCAACCTGCAGGCGATCCGCGGGGCGAGCATCGTGGTCGTCTCTGTGAAGCCCTACATGGTTCCCGACCTGCTCGCCGAAATCGGCGACTCGCTCGAGCCCGGCACGCTCGTCGTGAGCGTCTGCGCCGGGGTGACCGTGGCCACCTTCGAAAAGCTGCTGCCGGCATCCGTGCACGTGATTCGGTCGATGCCCAACACGCCGGCCGTCGTCGGCATGGCCGTGACCGGCCTGAGCGCCGGCACCCGCTCCACTGCCGCCGACCTGGAGCTGGCCCGCACCCTGTTCGCCACGGTCGGTGACGTGCTCATCGTGCCCGAAAGCAAGCTCGACGCGCTCAGCACCATTTCGGGTTCGGGCCCGGCCTACGTGTTCCTGCTTATTGAGCAGTTCACCGCCTCCGCCGTGTCCAAGGGCTTCACCCCCGAAGAAGCCGCGGTCATGGTCAACGGCACGTTCTTGGGCGCCAGCGCGCTGCTCGCCGTGTCCGACAAGTCCCCCGCGGAGCTGCGCCGCCAGGTCACGAGCCCCGGCGGCACCACGGCGCAGGCCGTGGAGGTCTTGCAGCAGACCGACTTCACCGCGATCTTCGACGCGGCAACGGATGCTGCCCTCGCCCGAGCCCGCGAGCTCGCCGCCAGCTAACCCCGCGTGAGACCCCCGCGCCTGTGTGCGGGGGTCAGAGCCCTTCGGCTATCGCGGCCGTGGCCAGCAGCCACGCCGCGCGGGTGCGCGGAGCCAGGGCGTCCACGTTCAACGGTCCGCCGCTGACCAGCGAGGCGTCGAAGGGCACGTCGAGCACGGTGCGGGTGAGCTGGGTGAAGTGCGCGTGCAGCCGCTCTGACAGCTGAGCGTCCACGGTCTTGGACGGTGACGCCAGAATGGTTACGGCGTCGGCGACCTTGTCGCCGTGGCCCTTGCGGCGCAAACCGTCGATGAGGGCTGCTGCCCCGAAGCCGGTGTCTTCGCGAATCGTCGACACGATCACAAGCTGATCGGCGGCATCCACGGCGGCCTCCCAGTTGCTCGCCCGCATGTTGTTGCCCGTGTCGACAACAAGAATGCGATAAAACCGGCTGAGCGTCTCGTGCAGCGTGGAAAACGCCTCCGCGTCGATGCTGGCCGCGCCGGCCGGGTCGAGGTCTGAGGCGAGGGCATCGAACTGTGCGTCGCCCTGGGAGCGCACGTACCTGTCGAGGTCGCCGACCCGGGTGGCCCGGTCGTCGTCGGAGTCGCGCAGGTCGCGCAGCAGGTCCACCGCGGTGTTGGTATGCTCGGCCGCGCGGGCTCGCACACCCAGGGTTCCCATCGTTTCGTTATTGTCCCAGGCCAGCGTGAATCCGCCGCGGTATATTCCGAACGTGGCCGCGATCAACAGCGTCGCGGTGGTCTTGTGGGCACCACCCTTGGGGTTAAGCACCACAATGGTGCGCGGTCCGGTCAGGCTGCGCTGAACGGATGCGATCGCGGCTCGTTCGGCCCGCTCCGCACCGCCCGGAGGAAACGTGATCAGGCCGCCGGTGGCGCGAGCCACCGTGCCCTGCCAACCCTGCTCCGCCGGACCGGTCGCCACAGCAGGCCGGGAGCCGAGAAAATCGGCTAGGTTCGGCGAATCCGGGGCCGGATCCCCGAGGGCTCGGTCGGTGACCGTGGCATCGGGCTCGTGTGCCGCCCGGAGCGGAGCGGGGAGGGACGCGGAAACGGGCGGGGACGCGGAAACGGGAGGGGGCATCAACAACTCTGCAAACGGTATTTCGGGCTCGGGTGAAGTGACAGGCACGGCCGACGGCACGGATTCGGTGTCCGGCGCGAGTTCGGACTCAGCGTCGGCATCAGGGACCGCCTCAGCTTCAGCCTCTGCTGCGGGTGCGGTTAGCTCCCCGGTTTCGGGCGGCGCAGCCTCGGCGAGGGCCTCAGCGGCGCGGGCGGCGCGTCGTCCGCTGGGCGCGGCCGGGGGCATGCCGACCAGCGGCGCTGCGGTGTTCGGTACTGCGACGATCGGTACCGCGGCGTGTGGCGCGGCCGGGGCTGGGTCCGGCGTGGCACGCACGCTTCCGTCCGCATCGATGCGCCCGTCCGGGTGCACGATCAGTGGCCAGTGGCCGTCATCGTCGGCGATCACGACGTGCACGGAATTCCCTGTCTGCGCCGCATGGGCGACGACGCGGCTCAGAACGGCCTCCCGCACGCCGGCGCCATCCGCTGCCCGAATCGGCTCGGTGACACCCTCGATGGTAATCTCGCCGGTCGCGTCGCCGCGCACCAGCGCGCTGAGGCCGGGCAGGGCGTAGCTCTCGGGGAGGGGCATATATGAAAACTTTCTGGTCGTGCCGTGGACTCACAGCGTACCCGAGCCTCCCGGAAGGGGGGTGTCGAACTCAGGTGCCCAGCGCGGCGAAGCGCTCGATGTCGGCTTCGGTGCCCGACACGATGATCAGGTCGTGGTTGGAGACCACGGTCTCGGCC
>JBBQYN010000113.1:0-7664 GCA_038208655.1 Actinomycetales bacterium | reverse complement strand
GGCCGAGTACTGCTGGTAGGCGGCCATGTGCGGTTCGAGCACCACCGCGTGCGGGCACTGCCGCAGGGCCACCGACATCGGCATGGCCGAGTTGACGCCGTAGCGGCGGGCGATGTAGTTGGCGGCCGTCACCACGGACCGTCCGGAGCGGTGGCCGACCACGACGGGCTGGTCGACGAGGTCGGGCCGGTCGAGCAGTTCCACCGACACGAAGAACGCGTCGAGATCCACGTGCAGTACGGTGGCGGTGCTGTCGTCAACGGGTTCGGTGGTGACCTGCCGCCCGCTGCCGTCTTGCCGTCCCATGAAAAAATCCTACCCGTATCCCGTGGCGAATTCAGGAGATCCGCAGTCCCGAGGTCGCCGTCCCCCCGGACCTGTGTGGTGGTCGCCCGAGGTCGCGGTGAATCTCCTGAATTCGCCCCAGGACTGAGCCAGCATCGGGCACGGCACGCGCACAGGCTCGGGGGTTAGCCGATCGTGGTGCCGAAGGCGAGTCCTAGCAGGTAGGTCACCGCGGCGGCGCCGAGCCCGATGGCCAGCTGGCGCAGGGCCCGGCGGAGCGGCGGGCCACCCGAAAGCAGTCCCACGACGGCGCCGGTGGCGAGCAGGGCAACCCCCACGAGCAGGGTTGCCACGACGATGGCGGCGATCCCGCTCATGCCGAACAGGTACGGCAGCACCGGCAGCAGCGCCCCGGAGGCGAAGAAACAGAAGCTGGAACTGGCCGCACCGATGCCGGTGCCGATCGCTTCGTGCTCGTCGACGGTGCTGCCCGGCCGGCCGTGCATGTCGGCCGGTCCGGCGGCGTGGGCCACGGTGCGCAGCACCTGGTGTGCATGCTCTTCGGCCTTCTCCGGGTTCATGCCGCGTGCCCGGTAAACCAGCGTCAGTTCGTTGGCCCCGATGTCCAGGTGGGAGAGCACGGTGCGGTCCGTGGGGGTCGGGGTGGAGGCCTCGAGCAGTTCCCGCTGGGACCGCACCGAGACGTACTCCCCCGCGCCCATCGACAGGGCGCCGGCGAGCAGGCCGGCGATGCCGGTGAACAGGATCGTGGCCGGTGCGACACCGGTGGCGCCGATGGCGAGGACGAGGGCGAGGTTGCTGACCAGGCCGTCGTTCACGCCGAAGACCGCGGCGCGGAACGTTCCGGAGAGCCGTTTGCGGCCGCGTGCGGCGAGGCCGCGCACGACCTCTTCGTGGATGCTCTCGTCGGCGGCCATCGCGTCGGTGGCGTCCCGGTCCTGCTGGTACGGCGAGCGGGATTCCGCGCGTTGTGCCAGGGCGAGCACGAAAACGGAGCCAAAGCGCCGTGCGAGCAGGCCGAGCAGCCGTGACTGCACGGCGCCCCGTCGAGGCGGGCCGACCTGATCGCCGAGCAGCTCGCGCCAGTGCTGTTCATGGCGCCCCTCGGCGTCGGCGAGGGCGAGCAGAATCTCCCGCTCCTCGCCGGCCCGGCGCGCGGCGAGGTCACGGTACACGGCCGCTTCGGCCTGCTCGTCGGCGAGGTACCGGCGCCACCGGCGCACGTCGGCGGCGGTCGGCGTGCGCACGATCGGCGCGGTCACAACGCCTGGTCCGGGTCGGGCATCGGTGCGGCCTCCAGCAGGCTCTGCGGCACCTTCGCGGAGTCGTGCGGGCCGGAGCCGTCGAGGCCGAAGAAGGGTTCCTCGAAGGCGACCTCCCAGACGGCGTCCCGCACACTGGTCGGCGCGTACAGCGCGGATCCGCTGAACTCGCCCGGTGCCACGATCACACCGATCGGGTCCTCGACGAGGGTGTCGGGAAAGCGGCGCCGGTCCAGGCGCACGATGACCTGCGTTCCCACCCCGTAGGCCGTGCGAGGAACCGATGCCGCAGCATCCGCCCCCGGCTTCGGCTCACCGGGCTCGCGCCGCTTCCACAGCATTACTGGTCCGTGCCTGACGGGTTCGCGCCTGCGGTGGGCGCGGCGACCGTCGCGGCACGTTCCAGCACCAGTTCGCGCACCCGGGCGGCATCCGCCTGGCCGCGCATGGCCTTCATGACCGCACCGATGACGGCGCCGGCGGCCTGCACTTTGCCGTCACGAATCTTCGCGAGCACGTCGGGCTGGCTGAGCAGGGCGTCGTCGATCGCGGCTATCAGGGCGCCGTCGTCGGAGACGACCGCGAGGCCGCGAGAGGCGACGACCTCGGCGGGGGTGCCTTCACCGGCGATGACACCTTCGAGGACCTGCCGGGCCAGCCGGTCGGTGAGGGTGCCCGCATCGACCAGGCCGATCAGCGCGGCCAGCTGGGCGGGCTGCACGAGAGAGTCCGCGGCGACGCCGGCGACGTTGGCCAGGCGGGCCACCTCACCGGTCCACCACTTGCGAGCCGACTGGGCGGTCGCACCGGCGGCGACGGTCGCTTCCACGGCATCGAGCAGGTCGGAGTTGAGCACGTCCTGGAATTCCAGGTTCGCGAAGCCCCAGTCCGCCTGCAAGCGCTTGCGGCGGGCCGCGGGCGGCTCGGGCAGCGTGAGGCGCAACTCTTCGACCCATTCCCGGGACGGCGCCATCGGCACCAGGTCGGGTTCCGGGAAGTAGCGGTAGTCGTCGGCGTCGCTCTTGGGCCGTCCCGCGCTGGTGACGCCGGTGTCTTCGTGCCAGTGTCGGGTTTCCTGGGTGATGGTTCCACCGGCGTGCAGCACGGCCGCCTGACGCTGGATCTCGTAACGCACGGCGCGTTCCACCGAGCGCAGCGAGTTGACGTTCTTGGTCTCGGTGCGGGTGCCGAGGGTATTCGAGCCGCGCGGGCGCAGCGACACGTTCGCGTCGCAGCGCACGTTGCCCTCTTCCATCCGCGCGTTGGAGACGCCGAGGGCCTTCACGATCTCGCGGATACCGGCCACGTAGGTGCGGCCGATTTCGGGGGCGTCGTGTTCGGCGCCCTCGATCATCTGGGTGACGATCTCCACGAGGGGAACACCGCCGCGGTTGTAGTCGACGAGTGAGTAGTCGGCGCCCTGGATGCGTCCGGCTGCCCCGCCCATGTGGGTGAGCTTGCCGGCGTCGTCCTCCATGTGCGCGCGTTCGATCGCGACGGTGACCAGACGACCGCTTTCCAGTTCAATGGTCAGCGAGCCGTCGTGGCAGATCGGGTCGTCGTACTGGCTGGTCTGAAAGTTCTTCGCGGTGTCGGGGTAGAAGTAGTTCTTGCGCGCGAACCGGGAGTGCTCGGCGATCTCGCAGCCCAGAGCGAGGCCCAGACGGATGCTGGACTCAACTGCTTGCCGGTTCACCTGGGGCAGCCCGCCGGGCAAGCCGAGGCAGGTGGGGCAGGTGTTGGTGTTGGCACCCTGCCCGAATTCGTTGGCACAGCCGCAGAACATCTTCGTTTTGGTGTTCAGCTCCACGTGCACCTCGAAGCCGAGCACCGGCTCGAACAGTTCCAGGGCCTTGTCGTAGTCCATGAGTTCAGCGGTCGACATTAGCGGGCTCCCTGTACGGTCGTTGCGGTGCGCGGCGCGCGGGCCAACGCCGGTGCCTGGTCGAGCATGCTGTGGCCCCAGCCGGCTTCGAGGAGTTTCTCGATGGCGGCGCCGACGGTGTAGAGGCGGGCGTCCTGGTGGGCGGGCGCCATGATCTGCAGGCCGACGGGCAGGCCGTCTTCCGGGGCGAGCCCGATCGGGATGCTCATTCCGGGGATCCCGGCGAGGTTCGCCGGGATGGTGGTGACGTCGCCGAGGTACATCGCCATCGGGTCGTCGAGCTTGTCGCCGAACGTGAACGCGGTGGTCGGCGCTGTGGGCGAGACGAGCACGTCTACCTGAGCGAAGGCCGCGTCGAAGTCCCGCTGGATCAGCGTGCGCACCTTCTGCGCGCTGCCGTAGTAGGCGTCGTAATAGCCGGTGCTCAGCGCGTAGGTGCCGAGGATGATGCGGCGTTTCACTTCGGGGCCGAAGCCCGCCTCACGGGTCGCCGCCATGACGTGCTCGCTGGTCATTTTGCCGCCGTCCGGGTCGACACGGATGCCGAAGCGCACCGAATCGAACCGGGCCAGGTTACTGGAGGCCTCAGCCGGCAGAATCAGGTAGTAGGCGGCGACGGCGTACTCGAAGTTCGGGGCAGACACCTCGGTGATCTCGGCCCCGGCCGCGGTGAGCAGGGCGAGGGTTTCCGTGAACCGGGCGGTGACGCCGGCCTGGAAGCCGGGTCCGGCCAGCTCCTTGATCACGCCGACCCGCACACCCGTGAGGGCGCCGTCGGCGAGTCCGGCGAGGGCTGCCCCGGTCATGGAGGGCCAGGCATCCGTCAGCGAGGTGGAATCGAGCGGGTCGTGCCCGCCGATCACATCGTGCAGCATGGCCGCGTCAAGCACGGTGCGGGAGACCGGCCCGACCTGGTCGAGCGAGGAGGCCAGTGCGATGGCGCCGTAGCGGGACACTCCGCCGTAGGTGGGCTTCACGCCGACCGAGCCGGTCACGGCAGCCGGCTGGCGGATGGATCCGCCGGTGTCGCTGCCGAGGGCCAGCGGTGCCTGGAAGGAGGCCACGGCCGCAGCCGAACCTCCGCCGGAACCGCCGGGGATGCGGTCGCGGTCCCAGGGGTTGCGGGTGATGCCGTACGCGGAGTGCTCGGTGGAGGAGCCCATCGCGAACTCGTCCATGTTGGTCTTGCCGAGCAGCACGAGGTCGGCGGCACGCAGCCGGGCCACGACGGTGGCGTCGTAGGGCGGCACCCAGCCTTCGAGGATCTTGGAGCCGGCGGTGGTGGGCATGTCGAGGGTGGTCAGCACGTCCTTGATGGCGATCGGTACGCCGGCGAGCGGACCGAGGGCTTCGCCGGCGGCGCGGCGGGCGTCGACGCGGGCGGCGGCGGCGAGCGCGGCGTCGTGGGCCACGTGCAGGAAGGCGTGCAGGTCGCCGTCGACGGCGTCGATCTGGTCGAGGTGTGCCCGGGTGGCGTCGACGCTGCTGACGCTGCCGTCGGCCAGTGCGGCAGCGAGCTCGGCTGCGGTGAGACGGGTGAGATCGGTCATGGGTTACTCCTCATCCAGGATGGCGGGCACCCGAAACTTGTCGCCGGCGCGGGCGGGCGCTCCGGACAGGGCCTGCTCGACCGTGAGTGAGGGAACGACGACGTCGTCCCGAAACACGTTGGTCAGCGGCATCGGGTGGCTCGTGGCGGGAATATCCGCTGTGGCGACCTGGGAGACCTTCGCCACGGATTCGACGATCTGGCCGAGGTCTGCAGCCAGGTTCGTGATTTCTTCCGGGCTCAGGTCGATCCGGGCGAGGTGGGCCAGATGGGCTACCTGCTCGGCCGTGATTTCAGACATGGTGCTCCGATACGCATTGTGGTGGATACCCCCAGTCTATTCGGGCGCCGCCTCAGCGACCGCCTCGGTGCGGGTCGCAGTGTCGGTCGCGGTCACTGTCTCAGCGACGGCGGCGGGGCCGCCGGCGAGCAGCGCGCGAAAGCCGTCGGCGTCAAGAATGCGGATGCCGAGGGCCTCGGCCTTGCCGAGCTTGGAGCCGGCACCGGGGCCGGCGGCCACGAAGTCGGTCTTCTTTGACACGCTGGAGGCGCTCTTGCCGCCGGCGGCGATGATCGCCTCCTGGGCTCCCTCGCGGGTGAAGCCCTCGAGGGAGCCGGTGGCCACGACGGTGACACCGGAAAGCACCCCGCCAGCGGCCTGAGCGGCACCCGGGCCCGGGTGCCCCGGGGTGGCGAACTGCACGCCGGCGGCGTCCCACCGGTCGACGATGTTCCGGTGCCAGTCGACCTCGAACCAGGCCAGCACGGCATCGGCGATGATGCCGCCCACCCCGTCAACCTCGGCGAGTTCGTCGCGGCTGGCCGCGCGAATGGCCTCGAGGGCCCCGAAGTGGTCGGCCAGCGCGCGGGCGGCGACCGGTCCGACGTGACGGATGTTGAGGGAGACCAGGATCCGCCAGAGCGGCTTGGTCTTGGCCTTGTCGATCTCGGCGATCAGTTTCACGGCGCTCGTGGACGGTTGCGGCCCGGTCAGGCCGGCCTTCTTCTCGGCGGCGGTGGGATTGCGGCGAAACGGCATGCGCAGTTTCGCGACCCCGTCGTCGTCTTCCTTGGGCAGCCCGGTTTCCGCGTCGCGCACGATGACCTGGATGGGCAGCAGGTTTGCCAAGGTCAGGTCGAACAGGCCCGCTTCGGTGGGCAGTGGCGGCTCGGCGGGCACGGTCGGCTGGGTGAGGGCCGCAGCCGCGACCTCGCCCAGCACCTCGATGTCGAGTCCGCCGCGGGAGCCGATGTGTTCAACCCGCCCGCGCACCTGCGCCGGGCAGCTCCGTGCGTTCGGGCAGCGCAGGTCGATGTCGCCCTCTTTGGCTGCGGCGAGCGGGGTGCCGCACTCCGGGCAGTTCACGGGCATCACGAATTCGCGTTCGGTGCCGTCGCGCAGGTCCACGACCGGGCCGAGTACTTCCGGAATCACGTCGCCGGCCTTGCGCAGCACGATGGTATCCCCGATCAGCACGCCCTTCGCCTTGACGACGTCCTGGTTATGCAGCGTCGCCTGGCGCACTTCGGAGCCAGCCACGAGCACCTTCTCCATCACGGCGAACGGGGTGGCGCGGCCGGTGCGGCCGACACTGACGACGATGTCGAGCAGGCGGGTGTTCACCTGCTCCGGGGGGTACTTGTACGCGATCGCCCAGCGCGGGGCCCGGTTTGTGGCGCCGAGTTCACCGTGCAGGGCGAGCTCGTCGACCTTGATGACGATGCCGTCCAGTTCGTGCACGACGCTGCCGCGGTGCGCGCCGTAGTACTCGATGTAGTCCGCGGCGGCGGCCACGCTGTCGGTGACCCGAAAGTAGCTGCTGGTGGGCAGGCCCCAGCCGGCGAGAAGCTCATAGACCTCGGACTGGGTGGTCACCGGCGGATCTTCCCAGGCGCCGATGCCGTGCACGAGCATGCGCAGCCGGCCCAGCCGGGCCCGCATCAGGGCCAGCTGGTCGGTGTTCTTGGTTGCCGCTTTTTGCCGCAGCGACCCGGCGGCCGCGTTGCGGGCGTTGGCGAAGACCCGCTCCCCCGCCGCAGACTGGGCGGCGTTGAGTTCGTCGAAGGCGGCGACGGGAAAGAACACTTCCCCGCGCACCTCCATCAGCGACGGATGCCCGGTGCCGGCGAGGCGCCGCGGGATCCCGGGCACGAAATCCACGTTCTCGGTAACGTCCTCGCCCACCACGCCGTCGCCGCGGGTGGCCGCAGACACCAGCTCCCCATTGCGGTAGCGCAGGTTGATGGCGAGGCCGTCAATTTTGAGTTCACAGAGGTAGTGCACCGGCCGGCCGGAGTTCTCGGAAGCGCGGTGCGCCCAGGCCTCGAATTCCTGCCGGGAGAAGACGTTGTCGAGGCTGAGCATGCGTTCGGCGTGGGTGACCGGATCGAACAGTGTCGTCTCCGCCCGCCCGCCCACGGTCTGGGTGGGGCTGTCCTGGCTCTGCAGCTCGGGGTGCAGCCGTTCCAGTTCGGCCAACCGCGCCACCAGGGCGTCGTACTCGGCGTCGGCGATGACGACGGTGTCACGGCCGTAGTATGCGTCGCGGGCCTCAAGGATGCGCGTGGTGATGTGCGCCGCTTCCGTGGCTGCGGCGGTCAGGCCGTCCGGGGTGGTGGCCGGGCCGGTGTCGGGCGTGGACTCAGGCATTGACCGTGGCGG
>JBBQYN010000112.1:0-7715 GCA_038208655.1 Actinomycetales bacterium | reverse complement strand
CGGTAATGGTTGCCGTCCTTGGCCCTCACAAACCCCATAATCGAGAACACCACTCCAGCCACCCAGAGCAGCCAGGTGAGCCAGGACAGGTTCAGAATGCCGAGCGTCGCGATGGTCACAATGCCGCCCAACACGATCAGGGCCACATACCCGAACAACAGGGTGATCTGAAAGTTCAGGGCTTCCTTGGCCTCCACGTCGGTGAACCGGCCCCGCTCTCGAAACACCAGCCAGATGATCAGCGACGGCAAAATACCGAGGATGCCGCCGAGGTGTGCCAGGGACCCCCACTGCCGGTCTTCGGCGTCGGTCAGCGGGGCGATCATCATCGGGCCGGGCGGGCGCTGCGGCTGCCTGGAGCTGGGGTCGCGGGGCTGTTCGGCGTGCGGATCGTTCATCAGGTTCCTCCCGAGGGTAAACGTGAACACGGACAAAATACTGCGGCTTTCGCCATGCGGCAATGGGCAGCACCCGAGCGGTCGAGGTAGGATTGGCACTCACGAACTTAGAGTGCCAGTGTGGTGTGTGCCGGCGCGAACAACGCGGTCAACGCGAACAGGGTCAACGCGAACAAGAGGAGGCGATCTGCATGGTGTCCGATCGTGGCCTCGATGTTTTACGCGTCATCGTGCAGGACTACGTCGCCTCCCGCGAACCGGTGGGTTCCAAGTCCATCGTGGATCGGCACGCCTTCGGAGTGTCAGCGGCCACCATCCGCAACGACATGGCCCTGCTCGAAGAAGAAGAGCTGATCGCCGCCCCACATACATCGTCGGGGCGCATCCCCACCGATAAGGGCTATCGGGTGTTCGTGGATCACCTCGCCGACCTGCGTCCGTTGTCGTCCGCGCAACGCCAGGCCATCGAAACGTTCCTCGGCCACGCCGGCGACCTCGATGAGGTTCTCGCCCGCAGCGTGCGGCTGCTCAGCCAGCTCACCCACCAGGTCGCCCTCGTGCAGTACCCGTCGCTGTCCCGGGCTCGGGTGCGCCACGTCGAATTCGTGCTGCTCAGTGACCCGCGGGGCGACCCGCCCCGCGGCACCGCCCGGCCGGTCGCCCTGCAGCCCGGAACCGGCACCCGCATCCTCTCGGTGCTCATCACCGACTCCGGCGGCGTGGAACAGCGCGTCATCGAGCTGCCCGCGCACGTCGACGACGCCGCCCTCGGCGACATCCGGGCGCGCCTGAACGTGGCCGTCGTGGGCCTGAACATGACCGAAGCCGCCGGCGCGCTGGCCGGCTTCGCCTGGCTGGGCAGCCCCGAGCTCACCCCCGCGGTGCAGCTGATCACGGCGATCCTCGGCGAACAGGTGGCCGCGAACCGGCAGGACAAGCTCGTTATGGCCGGCGCCGCCAACCTCGTGCGCACCGAAGAGGACTTCAACGGCAGCGTGTATCCGGTGCTCGAAGCGATCGAGGAGCAGGTGGTGCTGCTGCGCCTGTTCGGCGAGATGGCCACCGACCAGCACGGCGTGTCGGTGAGCATCGGGCGGGAGAACGCCCCGTTCGGCCTCGCCGAGACATCCGTTCTCACCAGCGGGTACACCTCGCACGGCAACCTCGCCCGGCTGGGAGTGCTCGGCCCCACCCGCATGGACTATTCCAACAACATGGCGGCTGTTCGCGCCGTGGCCCGCTACCTCTCCCGCCTCCTCGGCGAGAATTAGACCCGCACCCATCCTCATCATCACCCGCAGCACACCGGTGTTTTGCACACCGCGTCAAACAACAAGGAGAGCCACCTTTGGCTGACCATTACGAAGTCCTCGGCGTGAGCCGGGAAGCCACCACCGACGAGATCAAGAAGGCCTACCGCCGTCTCGCTCGTGAGCTGCACCCCGATGTGAACCCCGGGGCGGATGCCTCGGAGCGTTTCAAACTCGTCACCCACGCCTACGACGTGCTCAGCGACGCCAAACAGCGCCAGAAGTACGACATGGGCCCGCAGGCCGGAGCCGGTGGCTTCGACGGCGGCAACTTCGGCGACATCTTTGAAACCTTCTTCGGCGGCGGTGGCGGCGCCAGCAGCCGCGGCCCGCGCTCCCGCCGGGAACGCGGCCAGGACGCCCTGATCCGGGTGGAACTCGACCTCGACGAGGTCATCTTCGGCACCCACCGCGACCTCGAAGTCGACACCGCCATTCTCTGCGAAACCTGCTCCGGTTCCTGCTGCCGCCCCGGCACCGCGCCGGTCACCTGCGACATCTGCCACGGCACCGGCAGCATCCAGCGTGCCGTGCGCAGCCTGCTCGGCAACGTCATGACCAACAGCCCCTGCGGCTCCTGCCGCGGCTACGGCACCATCATCGCGACCCCGTGCGCCACCTGCGCCGGCCAGGGCCGCGTGCGTGCCCGCCGCACCGTGCCGGTGGACATTCCCGCCGGCGTCGAGACCGGCCTGCGCCTGCAGATGCCCGGCAGCGGCGAGGTCGGCCCGGCCAACGGGCCCAACGGTGACCTGTACCTGGAGATGAAGGTGCGCCAGCACGCCGTCTTCAGCCGCGACGCCGACGACCTGCTCTGCACCCTCGAGGTGCCCATGACCAGCGCCATCCTCGGCACCACGGTGACGCTGTCGGCCTTGGACGGGGACATCGAGGTCGAGCTCAAGGCCGGCGTGCAGAGCTCCGAGGTGCTCACCGTCAAGGAACGCGGCGTCACGCACCTGCGCGGCTCCGGACGCGGCGACCTGCGCATCGGCGTGCAGGTGGTCACCCCCACCCGCCTCGACCACAAGGAACGCGACCTCATCGAACAGTTCGCGGCCCGGCACTCCGCTCCGGCCCCGTCGCTGAGCCAGTTCCAGCAGGGACTGTTCTCGAAGATTCGCGACCGCTTCCGCGGCTGACCCCCTCGAAAGTGATCTGAGAATGGCGCACCTCTACATCAGCGACACCCTGCAGGCAGATGACTGTCGGCCGGGTGCGCTCGTGCACCTCGGGGGCGCGGAAGCGCGGCACGCGGTCACGGTCAGCCGTATCCACGCCGGGGAGTCGCTGCTGCTCGGAAACGGCTCCGGTCTGATGCTGGAGGGAACGGTGGACTCCGTGCATGCCGGGACCGGCGCGCAGTTGACATTGCGCGTGCACACCGTCACTCAGGTGCCGCGATCAGGGCCGCGCATCCGCCTGGTGCAGGCCCTCGCCAAGGGCGATCGTGACGAAATGGCAGTTCAGGCCGCGACCGAGCTCGGCATCGACGGCATCGTGCCGTGGCTGGCGGCTCGGTCTGTGTCGCGCTGGGAGGGCGCCAAGATCGCCAAGGGCCGCGAACGCTGGAGCACCATCGTGCGGGAGGCCAGCAAACAGTCACTGCGGGCCTGGCTGCCCGAGGTCGCCGAGCTCAGCAGCACGAAGCAGCTGGCCCGGCTGGCCGGCACCAGCCGCATGCTGCTGCTGGAACCCACCGCCGCGCTGCGCCTGACCGAACTGACCGACCTCACCGAACTGACCGAACTGCCCGGCCTCACCGACTCGGCCGCCGCCGGAGACAGCGCCGGGCAGGCGGATGCCGACGGGCAGCCGGAGATTGTGCTGGTGGTCGGCCCCGAAGGCGGCATCTCCCCGGCCGAACTCACCCTGCTGGGCGACGCCGGTGCCACCGCGGTACGCCTCGGCGACACCGTGCTGCGCACCTCCACGGCGGGCCCGGCCGCACTGGCCGTGCTCAACGCGATGCTCGGCCGCTGGTAGCGGCAGAGCTTAAGATAGACGTATGTCTTCTTCCGGCGCCGCACCGTCCATCTTCAGCCGCATCATCGCGCGGCAGATTCCGGCCACGATCGTGGCCGAAACCGACCGACTCCTGGCCTTCGACGATATCGCCCCGAAAGCCCCGATACACGTCGTGATCACGACGAAAGACCCGCAGTACCGGAACGTCGTCGAACTCGCGGCCGGCGACCCCGGCCTGCTCGCCGAACTGGTGCAGCTTGCCGAACAGATCGCCGCCGAACGCTGCAACGGCCAGTTCCGGCTGGTGTTCAACACCGGCGCCGAAGCCGGCCAGACCGTGTTCCACGTGCACGCTCACGTGCTCGGCGCACCCGCAGAGTCACCCGTGTTGGGGGAGGACTCGCTTGGCAGCCTCTGACGACGCCACCGGCACCGGAACCGATGATCAGGCTGAGTCCCAGCGGCTGCTCATCGACGGGTCCATGCTGCACCTGCTCGGACCCGACGACCGGTTTCTGCGCACCATCGAGCAGCAGTACCCGAGCGTGAGCGTGCACGTGCGCGGCAACGAGATCACCCTCACCGGCCTCACCGTGGAGCGCGACGCCGTGCGCCGGCTGATCGTTGAACTGCAGCACTCTATCGCTGACGGCCACCAGCTCGACGAAGCCGAGGTGCGCAGCAGTGCACGGATGCTGCAGGTCGACAGCACCGTGAGCCCGTCCGACCTGCTCGGCCCCGACATCCTCACCACCCGGGGCAAAGGCATCCGCCCGAAAACCCGTGGGCAAAAGCACTACAGCGACGCCATCGATTCCAACACCGTGGTGTTCGGCATCGGACCGGCCGGAACGGGCAAGACCTATATCGCCATGGCCAAGGCAGTGCGGGCTCTGCAGAACAAAGACGTCGACCGCATCATCCTCACCCGACCCGCCGTCGAGGCGGGGGAGCGGCTGGGCTTCCTGCCCGGCAGCCTGACCGACAAGATCGACCCGTACCTGCGCCCGCTCTACGACGCGCTCGGCGAGATGCTCGAACCCGACCTGCTGCCCAAGCTGCTGGCCGCCGGCACCATTGAGGTGGCCCCACTCGCGTACATGCGCGGGCGCACCCTGAACCGCTCCTTCGTGGTGCTCGACGAGGCGCAGAACACTACCCCGGAACAGATGAAGATGTTCCTGACCCGGCTCGGTTTCGGGTCGAAGATGGTCGTCACCGGTGACGTCACCCAGATCGACCTGCCCGCCGGCAGCAGCGGCCTGAAACTGGTCTCCCGGGTGCTGGGCACTGTTCCTGACATACACTTCGCACACCTGTCCAGCTCGGACGTTGTGCGCCATTCCCTCGTCGGCCGCATCGTCGACGCCTACACCGAGTACGACGCCGAGAAGCAGGCCCTGCACCAGGAAGGCATCGAAGCGCGTGAATTCGCCAAGCGTGCCGCCCCGCGGGCCCCCAGCTCGCGTGTTCGCCTTCCGAAACGGAGTTCCAGTTGAGCATCGACATAAACAATGAGTCGGCCATCCCCGTCGATGAGGCCGCGATCCTGCGCCTGGCGTCGTTCGCGCTGGACACGATGCACGTGCACGCGGACGCCGAACTGGCCATCGTGCTCGTTGATGAGGGCGCCATGGAGCAGCTGCACGTGCAGTGGATGGACGAACCCGGCCCCACCGACGTGCTGAGCTTTCCGATGGATGAGCTGCGCCCCGGTACCGAAGACGCCGAAACCCCGCCAGGCCTCCTCGGCGACATCGTGCTCTGCCCGCAGGTCGCCCAGGCCCAGGCCGAAACGGCCGGCCACAGCACCCTCGATGAGTTACTGCTGCTGACCACGCACGGGGTACTGCACCTGCTCGGATTCGACCACGCCGAACCCGACGAGGAGAAAGAAATGTTCGGCATTCAGCGGGACATCCTCGTGGCCTTTACTCTGCAGGATCGGCACCGCGCCCAATGATCGAAGGCTGGTTCATAGCCGCCGCGATTCTCCTGGTCGCGTTTGCGGGACTGATGGCCGCCGTCGACGCGGCGATCACGGCGCAATCACGTGCCGATATCGCCGAGCTCGCGGTGCACGCCCGGGCGAAACGGTCGCTCACGGCGATCGCCAACGACACCGGCGCGCACCTGAACGCCATCAACTTCATGCGCATCACCGCCGAGACCACCGCTGCCGTACTCGTCACGCTGGTCTTCGCGACGACCGTCGAGGCCCTCTGGGCGGCCCTGCTCTGGTCGGCGCTGATCATGACCGCGGTGTCGTTCGTGCTCGTGGGCGCCAGCCCGCGCAGCGTGGGCCGGGCGCACCCGGTGGGCCTGCTGCGCGGCAACGCCCCGCTCGTGCATCTTCTGCGCCTGCTGCTCGGGCCGATCGCCAACGCCCTCGTCGCCCTCGGCAACCGGGTCACCCCCGGACGCACCCGGCTGGCCACATTCACCTCCGAAGAGCAGTTGCTCAGCATGGTCGACGAAGCCACCGAGATGCAGGTGATCGAGGCCGACGACCGTGACCTGATCCACTCGATCTTCGAATTCAACGACACCCTCGTGCGCGAGGTCATGATTCCGCGCACCGACATGGTCACCATCGACGCCGACGCCCTCCTCGGCGCGGCGATGGCCCTGTTCCTGAGCAAGGGCTACTCCCGGGTGCCCGTGCGCGGCGATGAGGTCGACGACGTCACCGGCATCATCTACCTGCGTGACGTGGCCCGGCTGGTCTACGAACGCCCCCTCAACGCGGAAACCCTCACCGTAGGGGAACTGGCCCGGCCCGTCGTCTTCGTTCCCGAATCGAAGAAGGCTGACGAAACCCTGCGGCAGATGCAGCTCGAATCCACCCACCTCGCTATGGTGATAGATGAGTACGGCGGCATCGCCGGCCTCGTCACCCTGGAAGACCTGATCGAAGAACTCGTCGGCGACATCAGCGATGAGTACGACCGCGACGTGGTTGAGGTCGAAGATCTCGGCTCCGCCCACTTCCGAGTCAGCGCCCGGCTCCCGGTCGACGAACTCGGTGAGCTGTTCGGGTTGGAACTCGACGACGACGATGTCGACTCCGTCGGCGGGCTGCTGGCCAAGGTGCTCGGGCGGCTTCCCGTCGCCGGGTCGGTCGCGGAGGTCAGCGGCCTGATCCTCACCGCGGAACGCACCGAGGGCCGACGCAAGAGAATTAGCACCGTACTGGTGGAACGAGACGACGCGCTGATTGATGCGCAGCAGGCATTCCTCGGAATGTCTGACGATGAAGGAGAAACCCATGACCGAACCAACTGAGCTCGTCGGCACCGAAGGTGTCGGTGCCGGGTACCGGGCCGGGTTCGTATCCTTCGTGGGCCGCCCCAACGTGGGTAAGTCCACCTTGACCAACGCCCTGGTCGGTGAGAAGGTCGCGATCACGTCGTCGAAGCCTCAGACCACTCGTCGGGCCATTCGCGGAATCGTGCACCAGAAGAACGGCCAGCTGATCCTGGTCGACACCCCCGGCATCCACAAACCCCGCACCCTGCTCGGGGAACGCCTGAACAGCCTCGTCACGGCCACGCTCGCCGGCGTCGACGTGATCGGTCTGTGCATTCCGGCCAACGAACCCATCGGGCCGGGCGACAAGTTCATCAACGAGCAACTGGATGCCTTCCCCCGGGCCAAGAAGGTCGCCATCGTCACGAAGATCGATGCGTCCTCCAAAACCAACGTCGCCAACCAGCTGCTGGCCGTGTCGCAGCTGCGCGACTGGGAAGCGATCGTCCCGATCTCGTCGACGAGCCGCATCCAGCTCGACACCCTGGCCGGGGAACTGCTGCGGCTGCTGCCCACGTCGACGGCTCCGCTGTACCCGGCGGACACCGTCACCGACGAGAGCCTGGAGGCACGCATCTCGGAGTACATTCGGGAAGCCGCCCTCGAGGGCGTCACCGACGAGCTGCCGCACTCCATCGCGGTGACCATCGACGACATCATCGAGCGTGACGACCAGGAACTCGTGGAGGTCTACGCGAACCTGTTCGTGGAGCGCGACAGCCAGAAGGGC
>JBBQYN010000111.1:0-7715 GCA_038208655.1 Actinomycetales bacterium | reverse complement strand
CAGCTGTACGGCCGAGGTCGCCATCGGCGAAGACGATGTTGGCGCTCTTCCCACCCAGTTCCAGCACGGTCGGAATTCCCGCACCGGCCGCGGCCACCGCCACGCGGCGGCCGGTCATGACGGAACCGATGAAACTCACCTTGCCTACACGCGCGTCGGTCGTGAGGCTCGCACCGACGGTGCTGCCGAGGCCCACGGCGACGTTGAACACTCCATCGGGTAAGCCTGCCCCGTGGGCGAGTTGGGCAAGTCGCACGGTTGAGGCGGGGGTGAATTCGCTGGGCTTGATGATCACGGCATTGCCGGTTGCCAGTGGGGCTGCGGAGTTCCAGCTGGCCGTGAAGACGGGTGCGTTCCAGGGGGTGATAGCCACGACGACGCCCCACGGGACGCGCTCGGTGTAGGTGAGCCAGTTGCCGGGAACGGGGATGGTCTGACCCGTGATTTTGTCGGCCCAGCCCGAGTAATAGCCGAAGATCTCGGCGACTTTCGCAACTTCGGCGCGCGCATCCCGGATGGGTTTGCCGGTTGTGGCCGTTTCGAGGATGGCGAGTTCTTCGCTGTGTTCCAGCACGGCGCGGGAGACATCGCGGAGGATCAGTGCGCGCTCGAACCCGTCCATCGCTCTCCACGTGCGTGCACCCCGGGTGGCGCTGTCGAGGAGTTCGTTGATGCCGTCGGAGTCCAGGTCTGAGTAGGTCGTGAAGGCCTCGCCCGTGGCAGCCGCGGTCAAGGTCACGGAGCTGCCGTTGCCGGCCATCACTTTCCCGTCGATAAAGGATCCGATTCCACGTGGAAAAGCGGACTGCAGGATTGCGGTCGCGGTGGCGGTGGAATACGCCGTGGGCGCTGTCGTCGTCATAGTGCGGTGGTGCTCCAAACTGGTTGGTCTAGTGATCGGCCGGGGGCTGGGGTTTCCCGCCACGGGGTGCAGCGGCCACGTTACGAAACCTCGTGCCCGACGAGCACTCCATCACGCAAGCGGCGGACCTTCTAGCTCAGGCCGCAGGCCGTGTGGACACCGTAGGCCGGCCCCTCGCGGCGGCGAACAGCGTCTTACCGGTGGAGTCAGATCCTTATCGCAGGCTCTGGCAGGCCGCAGCAACTCTCCGCGAGCATCGCGGAGACGGTCACGTGATCGCACTGGTCGAGGGACAGATCGCCGGCATCAGCACTATCGTCTTGCGCAGCGCGGTGGATATCGACGCAACGAGCATGAGGAAGGCGCGTGGTTGGACCGACGAACAGTGGGCAACCGAAGTCGATGAGCTCACGGCCCGCGGGCTGCTGACCGGCCAGGGCGAGACCAGCAAAACGGGCACAGCGGCACTAGACCGGGCCGAGCATCTGACCAACGACTTAGCCGTTCGTCCTTGGAGCGGAGTGACCCACGAGGAGATCGCCCGTGTCGCCCGAACGCTCGCCCCCATCGCACGAGCGTGCCAGGCAGTGTTCCCGTTTCCGAACCCGATCGGGCTGCCACGGCCGTGGGATCCGAGTCTTGACCCGAGCGCATCATCCGTTCCGACGTCGCCGGGGCAGGACTAGTCACTGTCGCCAATCAATTTGACCCCCATTCAGGTCACAAAAGCTCATCCTGATTGTTAGGCTCACTGTGTCAAGCAGCTCACCACAGCCAGGGAGTCTTTTGTGCACACCCCCCGCCGGATCGTCAGAAACTGGTCCCTGTTGCCTGCCCCGACACGGCGTTCCTCCGGTACGAAAAGAACTGACGGGCATCTGCTGCTCGAACAAGTGGCCGCCGGCGACAGGGTCGCTTTCAGCGCTCTGTACGATGCTTTCGCCAGCGCAACCTACGCAATATGTTTGACCCACATGAAGGACGCGGCGGCGGCGGATACAGCGATGATCCAAACCTGGATTTTCATCTGGACACATGCCGCCGCGCTCAACACGCAGCCCGGTTCAACGCGATTCATCGTGCTGTCGAGTGCGCGGGCCGTCGCACGACCTCGCCGTAACACGCCCCAGATTTAGCGGGTCCCGCAGAACACTCAGCGTGGGCCGCACTTCACGAGAAAAACGTTGTCAGTCGAGTGAGGATCTGACCCGCGCACCACTCCGCCTCAGCCAAGGGAAGGTCATGCCCGCCGGGATGACTCACAGTGACGACGTTTCCATGCCTGACGGTCAGCGCATCCGCTCGCCCGAAGACCGGTACGCGGTCGGACTCACCGTTGATCAGCACCACGGGCGTCGAGGCTGCTGCAAGCGCGGCAAGTGCTGCCTGCCAGTCCGAATTGACGATGACGGACTCGAAGCTGCCGGAGTACGACGGCCAGGTGTGGCGAACACCGTCCTGAGCGATGGTGGCCGGCAGACCAGGGGTGATCGCCACGGCAACCACTGCGGCCAGGCGGCGGTGTCTGCACATCCAGGCGCAGACTGCTTCCGCCAGCCGGCCGGACGAGAAGAGGGCCTCGAACCAGCCCATGCTGCGCACATGGAGCAGGGCTTCGTCACGGCTGAGGTAGAGCGGCGCGTCAAAGGCGATCACTCCCCGAGCGTCGGCCAGTCCATCTGCGGCCCAGCGCAACGCCAGGCTCGCCCCCATGGAGTGACCCACCAGCAGGATCGGGCGATCCGTGAGCTGCAGCTCCTCCAAACAGCTGTTGAGCGCCGCGATGTGATTGTCTACGTCGAAGGCTTGGGGGTTTGTCTCGTCGTGCCGCATCGACGAACCAAAGCCCAGAAGATCGGGAACAACGACCGTCGCTGATTGCCCCAGGGCGTCATATTCTGAGCCGAAATAGGCTTGGCTTGCCGCGATCCCGTGCAGCAAGACGATCACGGGATCGCCGCTGCCGAAAACCCTGACCCCGAGGCCACCTGCCTGTCGCTGCACCCCGGCCCCGGGCCGCCACATGGCTGCGGTAGACGTTGCTGATAAGCGCGTCATCCAGACCTCCTTCGATTCACGTCTTCAGCCGTCGTTGCTGAAGTGCGTGACGCTGCCACTTCCGGTGGTTCCTCCGTAACCCATGGCGGGCAGCAGTTGCACAACTGCCTGCTCGAAGAAGCCGGGCTCCTTGCCTGGGAGCCGTTCGAGCAAGTCCACGGCCACGTCTGCATGGATGCGTTCGACCCCGCTCTGTCGTTCAAGATGTGAAGCGTCGGAATCATGAAGCCTGCCCAGTTGGGCATTTGATCGATCACGGGGCTCCCTCATCGGTACCACTGCGGTAGTTCTTTGCTTTGAACCCGAGCTTATGTCCACGCGTGTCGAGATGGGGCACGAGCAGGCGCGGTTGAGGCCGTTATTGATCTCCTGACCATTTCGCCCGCCGGAATGCCGGCAGCCACAGGTGGCGCTGGGAACTCACGCCGCTCACGCCCTGGGGGCGATGCTTTCGTGTGCACCGTCACCCGTAGATTTTGCCAAGCGACTGAGTCCTGCGAGCATGGCGATATGGTGACAGAGTCAATTCTCCCCGAGTTCAGTGACAGCCGGATTAGCGAGGTGGCCGATCGGCTCTCCCAAGCCGGCGTCGGTATGATCGCAGGAACGCTGGCGAACGCAGCCGGAATCTACCTTGCCAAGACCGTCCCGAAGGATCGATTGGCAACGTTTGCGTCATCCGGTCTCGGCGCACCGCCGGTGTGGAACATCTTCTGCATCGACGGCGGCATCGCTTTCACCCCCGACCTCGGCGTGGTGGGCGACATGCGGCTTCGACTTGATCTTGATGCCTTGCGCATTCTGGATGACGGTCTGGCGTGGGCGCCAACGGAAATTTTTGACCAGAACGGCGCACCGCTCGCCATCGATCCGCGGGGGCGGCTTCGCCGCATCCAACGCGACATCGAGGACGCCGGGCTGGAGGCGCTCGTAGGGCACGAGCTCGAGTTCACCCTCACCGCCGCGGACGGAACCCCGTTTCCCCACGTGAGCTGGACACCGTACGGGCTCGGCCCGGTACTGGACCACGAGTCCTTCCTCACAGATTTGCTCTCTGCCGCTGCCGCCGCCGGCATCCCCCTCGAGCAACTACACGCCAAGTTCTTTGCCTCCACGATCGAGTTCTCGCTGCCACCGACTACCCCACTTCAGGCGGCCGACGGGGTCGTTCTCGCCCGCCTGATCACCGGGAGGGTGGCGCGCAAGCACGGCCTGCGGGCGTCGTTCTCGCCCTTCCCCATCAGTGGGGGCGGCGGGAATGCGGCTCACGCGCACTACTCGTTCAGCCGGAGAGGGAAACCTCTCTTCTCGGGTGGCGACGGTCCGTACGGCATGACCGCCGAGGGAGCCTCGTCCATGGCCGGGGTGATCGCCGCGCTACCCGGCATCCAAGGAATTCTCGGTGGTTCGATCCTCTCGGGGGTACGTTTGCGGCCCCGACTCTTTTCGGGCGCATACGCCTGTTGGGGGAGAGAGAATCGCGGGGCGGCGGTTCGTTTCCTTGAAGCCACCCGTGGAAATCCGCACGGCGCCAACGTCGAAGTCAAGATTGTCGACCCGTCGTCGAACCCATACCTGACGACGGCGGTTATTCTCGGTGCCGCGCTCGAGGGCATTCGGTCATCGACGCCGCTTCCAGCGGAGGTGACCACGAGCCCAGCCGACCAGACCGTCGAGCAGCAGCTCGCCTCGGCAACGGTGATCCTTCCCTCCGCGCTGGGCGAGGTGCTCGCTGCTCTCGCCGCGTCGGAACTCGCTGCCGACATTCTCGGTCCAGAGATCATCCGGTGCGTACTTGCCGTTCGACGCTGGGAACTCGATCACTACGGGTCGAGCGATGCCGACCAACTGCCAGAAAAATTCCGGTTTGCCTGGTCGATCTAGCGGGTCGTTCGTAGCGCCCAGCGACGAGATCGGTGTCGTTGTGCACGGTGTCTTGTCCACTGTCACCTGAAAAAAACCACTGGTTATGCTGAACTCTCCCTTGATGAGCTCCCGGCTGATGAAGTGGGAGATCACTGCCGGGCCCGACCATCATGCCTGGCCCAGACCCGCCGCACAGGTCGAGCAGGCAGCCGCGCCGGGGAGAACTTCATTTCTTCTGTGAGGCATTTTGTGTGCTGGTCGAGCGAACATAGATTAGACCACTCGTTACACAACCAAGAAGGAGCCAGATGGTCTCGTCTAACACCGCCGTCACCAGTACCCAGATCCAGCTCGTCTCGCGCCCCATCGGCTGGCCGACGGCGGCGGATTTCGACACCGTCCATGTGGACCTCCCCGAGCTGGCTATTGGTCAGATTCGCGTCGCCAACGCGTTCATCTCGGTCGACCCGTACATGCGCGGACGCATGAACGACGCCAAGTCGTATGCCGCTCCATACGCGCTCGGAGAGACAATGACCGGAGGGGCCGTTGGTCGTGTCGTACAGTCCTCCGCTGACGCATTCCACGTCGGCGACGTGGTGGTTCACCAGTTTGGGTGGCGGGATCTGGTTCAGGAGGATTCCAACCACTTCCGAGTCGTCCCTGAACTACCCGATATGCCGCTCTCGGCCTACCTCGGCGTGCTTGGCATGACCGCCCTCACTGCTTATGTAGGTTTGCTCGAGATCGCCCATCTCAAGGCTGGCGACACCGTCTTCGTGTCCGGTGCGGCCGGGGCCGTCGGGACCATGGTCGGCCAGATCGCGCGACTCAAGGGTGCACAGCGCGTGATCGGGTCAGCCGGGTCGACCGAAAAGGTCGCTCTCCTCACCGAGAAGTACAACTTCGATGCTGCTTTCAACTACAAAAACGGCGACATCGCCGAGCAGCTCGCCGCGGCGGCTCCCGACGGCATTGATGTCTATTTCGACAACGTCGGTGGAGACCACCTCGAAGCGGCCCTAGCCAGCTTCAACGACGGTGGACGGGCCGCACTCTGTGGCGCGATCTCCGGGTACAACGACCCCGCCGCAACCGCAGGCCCCCGCAATCTGATGAACATCATCGGCCGCGGCCTCACCCTCAAAGGCTTCATCGTGGGCAACTACGTAGAGCACTTCCCCGCATTTTCAGCGGACATGGCTGGCTGGCTGGCGGCGGGAGACGTCGTCTTCGACGAAACCGTGGTCGAGGGCATTGATCACGCGGTCGATGCATTCCTCGGCCTCATGCGCGGCGAGAACACCGGCACGATGGTCGTCAGCACGCACGTTTGACTGGGCCTTCCCTCATCGCACCATCACACACCTGAACCCACCGAAATTTTGGAGACACCATGAATTCTGTTCTTTTCGTCGTCAGCGCCGCTGACCACTGGACTCTCAACGACGGCACCCTGCACCCGACCGGCTACTGGGCCGAAGAACTCGCCGAACCGCACCGCCTCTTCACCGAGGCCAGCTGGACGATCTCCATCGCGACGCCGCAGGGCGTTGCCCCCACCATCGATGCGGGCAGCCTGTCCCCCCAAGCCGCCGGTGGTGACGAGCGCGCCGCAGCCATCGTCGCGTACCTCGACACAATCGGCAGCGAACTCGACGAACCGCGTTCGATCAGCGATATCACGGTCGCCGACTACGACGTGGTCTTTTACCCGGGCGGGCACGGACCGATGGAGGACCTGGCCGTCGACGCCGTCTCCGGGCGCATCATGACCGAGACCCTCGACTCCGGCCGCATTCTCGGAATACTCTGCCATGCCCCGGCCGCCCTTCTCGCCGCTGCACGGGACGACGGCAGTTGGCCCTTCACGGGCTACCGCATGACCGGCTTCACCGACGAGGAAGAAACCCTCGGCGGCCTGGCGCCCAAGGCACCGTGGCTCGTGCAGAGCCGTCTGGTCGAGCTGGGCGCCGACTTCGTGGCCGGCGCCCCGTGGGGCGAGCACGTGGAAATCGACCGCAACCTCTACACCGGGCAGAACCCAGCCTCCTCGGCCGCTCTCGCCGGCGCGATCATCGCCGCCGTCACAGCGAAGAACTAACCCTTCCCCGGGGCATCTTTTGGGGCCCCGGGGATTTGGCCGGCTTCGCGGCCGAGCGGACTATGACAAGGGAACGTAGCGGTAGTACTCGATGCCTTCGTCGTAGAAGTCGGGCCCCATCGACGTGCCGACGTGATCGACCACGAAAGCGTCGCCCTCTGACACGGTCGGGACCTCGCCGAGACGCCCCTGATGCACAGCGAGGTACTGGGCCTGGGTCAGGTCGACCGGGTCGGCGAGCGCGCTGGCGAAGTTGATCAGGCCTGCGGCTTCCTGCCACCCCTCAACAACCCTCATCGGCAGCGCCTCCGCGGCGTCGCCGCTTCCGTAGCCGAGGGCGAGCCAGTCTTGATGGGCCAGATCGCGGCCCTCGGCCAGCCCCTGCTGCAGCCCGGCGGCGAGCCACCCGGGAAGGGCCGCGGTATACAGATTGCCGAGATCGCGCATGGTCTCGGAGCCGAGGCCGAGCTTGTCCCCGACAAGGGTTGACCAGAGTGCGGTGCCGCGTAAGTGCTGGCGCAAGCGACGGCTCAGGGGGAACGCCTCAGCGGCGCTGACGTCCGACTCGTCAGACGAGAAGGGTGAAGCATCAAGGAGCTCCGCGAGGAGGAGCGTTGCGTCGACGCCGGCATCGGCGCAGTAGGCACGCAACTGGTCCTGACCCGATACCTCGTCGTGAGCGAGCTCGAAAAGATATGCCATCACCCAGCCAATAGCGGGCATCTGGTGATACGGACGGTGCATGAAGACAGCGTCGACAGCATGGAAGTAGTCGATGCTGCGGCCGGTCGTGCGTTTGCGCAGCATGTCAGCCATTGCGTGATG
>JBBQYN010000110.1:0-7835 GCA_038208655.1 Actinomycetales bacterium | reverse complement strand
ACCTCCGAGCCCCAGCTTGACAGCACCGCCGGCACCGTGCGGGTGGCCGCCGGAGTCACCCACGCCCAGCTCGGAGAGTTTCTGCAGCGCCACGGCTACGCGCTGCACAACCTCGCCTCCCTGCCGCACATCTCCGTGGCCGGCGCCATCCAAACGGGCACCCACGGTTCGGGGGTGCGCAATTCGTCGCTGGCCGCCGACGTGCGGGCCTTGGAGATCGTGCGAGCGTCGGGGGAACTCGAATCGGTGAGCCAGGGCGACGAGAACTTTCACGCATCCGTTGTGGGCATCGGCGCGCTCGGCATCGTCACGGCGGTGACCCTGCGCGTGGAACCGAGCTTTCAGGTCAGCCAGCACGTACACGAGGGCATGCCGTGGCAGGCTGCCCTGGCGAACTGGTCCGAGATCATGGCCGGCGGCTACAGCGTGAGCGTGTTCACCACCTTCGACGGCCCCGACACCCACCAGATCTGGACCAAACGCCGCGTCGACGACACCGCCCCCGCCGTCGACCTGACCGCGCTCGGCGGCCGGGAAGCGACCCAGGCCCGGCATCCGGTACCCGGAGTCAACGCGGCGGGCGTCACGGCGCAGCAACGCAATCCCGGACCGTGGAATGAACGTCTGGCCCATTTTCGTTCCGACTTTCAGCCGAGCTTCGGTGAAGAGATCCAGTCGGAATACCTGATGCCGGCCGAACACGCCGTTGCCGCAGTCCAAGCCCTGCGCGGCATCGGCCACCTGATCAGCCCGCTATTGTTCGTCTGCGAGCTGCGCACGGTGGCAACGGATGCCGCCTGGCTGAGCCCCAGCTACGCCCGCGCCAGTGTGGCGGTGCACTTCACCTGGCACCAGCGCAGCGAGGAACTGCGCGCGCTTCTGCCCCACGTCGAAGCGGCTCTGGCACCTTTTGCCGCCCGCCCGCACTGGGGCAAGGTGTTCACAATGCCGCGCGCCGAGCTTCGCCGGGTCTACCCGCGCCTCGACGAGTTCACCACTGAAACGCTTCGGGTCGACCCGAACCGGCGCTTCGGCAACGCGTTTCTGCGCCGCGTGCTCTTCGACTGAGGCGCGTGCGACCCGCCCGCCCGGCCGGCATGCACAACAAAACCGGGCCCGCCACAACGGCGGGCCCGGTTCAGTGAGCGGGTGCTACTTCGGGACCTCGTCGGTGACGGTCTCGAAGACCGCGTCGTCATCGTCAGCCTCGGCAGCTTCTGCCTCAGCCTCGTAATCGCGCGGCTTCTTGTACGGGTCGGCGTCGCCGGCGTACACGGCGCCGCCCTTGCTGCCTTCGGTGGCCTCATCGCGTTCCTTGGCCTCACGAAGCAGATCGTCGATCAGTGCCGCGTTCTCGGGGATCGCGTCGGCGATGAACTCGATGGACGGCGTGAGGCGTGCGGTGATGTTCTTGCCGACCTCGCTGCGCATCATGCCGGTGGCGGCCTTGAGGGCCTGAGCGCTGTCGCGACGTTCGTCGGCCGAACCGTAGACGGTGTAGAAGACCGACGCGTGCTGCAGGTCTCCGGTCACCTTCACATCCGTGATGGTGACAAAGCCCAGCCGCGGGTCGCGCAGGCCACGTTCAATGCGCTTGGCGACGATGACCTTGATGCGGTCCGCCATCTTTCTCGCGCGTTCCGGATCTGCCATGACTTACTCCTTCTGACAATACTTCTGCTGGTGAACGGATGACGCGGGGCATCACCCTGGGAACAAGACTACGGGCCTGTGCCCGAGCGCCCGATGGACACTCGAGCACAGGCCCGCAGACCGTGAAGCCAACCCGGAAGGGTTAGACCCGCGGCTTTTCTTTCATTTCGATCGTTTCGATCTCGTCGCCGATCTGAATGTCGTTGAACTTGCCCAGGCCGATACCAGCCTCGAAGTCCGTACGAACCTCGGTGACGTCGTCCTTGAACCGACGCAGCGACTCGATGCCCAGGTTGTCTCCCACGACAACACCATCGCGGATGACCCGCGCCTTGGCGTTACGCGTGATGGTACCCGAGCGCACGATGACACCGGCGATGTTGCCGAACTTGGAGGAACGGAACACCTCGCGGATCTCGGCGATACCACTCTGCACTTCTTCGAACTCGGGCTTGAGCATTCCCTTGAGGGAGTTCTCAATGTCTTCGAGAGCGTTGTAGATGACGGAGTAGAAGCGCACGTCCACACCTTCACGAGCCGCACGTTCGCGCGCCTTCGTGTCGGGGCGCACGTTGAAGCCGATGATGATGGCGTTGTCGACGGTGGCGAGGTTGACGTCGCTCTCCGTGACCGCACCGACGCCGCGGTGGATGATCCGCAGCTGCACGGAATCGTCGACCTCGATCTTGAGCAGCGACTCTTCCAGTGCTTCAACAGCACCGGACACGTCACCCTTGATGATGAGGTTGAGCGACTCGACCTTGCCCTCTTCGAGTGCACGGGTGAAGTCTTCCAGGCTGATGCGCTTGCGGGCCTTGGCCAGCAGTGCGTTGCGCTCGGCGGCTTCACGCTTCTCGGCGATCTGACGCGCGGTGCGGTCTTCCTGGATGACCAGGAAGGTGTCACCGGCGCGGGGAACGCTCGAGAGGCCCTGCACCTGCACGGCACGGGACGGCGTTGCCGCCTGAACGGCGACACCGTTCTCGTCGGCCATCGCACGAACGCGGCCGTAAGCCGTTCCCGCCACGATGGAGTCTCCGACGTGCAGTGTTCCGGACTGGATGAGCACGGTCGCCACAGCACCGCGGCCCTTGTCGAGACGAGCCTCGATGGCCACACCGCGAGCGTCCTTGTCCGGGTTGGAGCGCATGTCCAGTCCGGCATCGGCCACGAGGAGAACGGCGTCCAGGATTTCCTGGATTCCGGTCTTCTGGCGGGCCGACACGTCGACGAACATGACGTCTCCGCCGTACTCTTCGGCGACGAGGCCGAACTCGGTGAGCTGCTGACGCACCTTCTGCGGGTTCGCGCCGGGCTTGTCGACCTTGTTCACCGCGACCACGATCGGCACGTTGGCCGCCTGGGCGTGGTTGAGCGCTTCAATGGTCTGCGGCATGATGCCGTCATCGGCGGCGACCACGAGGATCGCGATGTCTGTGACCTGCGCACCACGAGCACGCATGGCGGTGAACGCCTCGTGACCCGGTGTGTCAATGAAGGTGATGGCACGGTCGATGCCCTCGTGCTCGGTGATGATCTGGTACGCACCGATGTGCTGCGTGATCCCACCGGCTTCGCCTTCGGCGACCTTGGCGTTACGGATCGCGTCGAGCAGCGCGGTCTTACCGTGGTCGACGTGACCCATAACCGTGACCACGGGAGGACGCACAACGAGTTCGTCGTCGGTCTCATCGGCCAGTTCCTGGTCGATGTCGATGTCGAACGCGAGCAACAGCTCACGGTCCTCATCATCCGGCGAGACCATCTGAATCTGGTAGCCGAGCTCGCTGCCGAGAACGTCGAAGGTCGCCTCGTCGAGGGACTCTGTAGCCGTGGCCATTTCACCGAGGTGGAACAGAACGGTCACAAGGTTTCCGGGGCTCGCATCAATCTTGTCGGCGAAGTCGGTGATCGACGCGCCGCGACGCAGACGAACAACGGTTCCACCATCGCCGCGGGGTACGGACACGCCACCCAGCGACGGAGCTTCGCGCAGTTCGAATTCTGCTCTCTTCGTGCGCTTGGACTTGCGCGCCTTGTTCTTGCCACCACCGCGACCGAAAGCACCAGCGGTGCCACCACCGGGACCGCGACCGCGACCGGCGCCACCGCCGGCGGGGCGGGGCGGGCCGAAGCCGGGGGCTCCTGCGGGTGCTCCACCGGGACGAGCACCGGGACGGGCGCCACCGGCGCCGCCCGGAGCGCCACCGGGACGCTGGAACGCACCGGGACGCTGACCGAAACCGGTCGGACGTGCGGCCTGGCCGGGTCCACCCGGGCGGGGTGCGCCGGGGCGAGGCTGGGCCGGGCGGGGAATGTTGCTCGGGGACGGGGCCGGCGGACGCTGACCCATGCCCTGCGCACTGGCGAACGGGTTGTTACCCGGACGGGGCGGCGCGGTCGGGGTCTTGCCCATGCCCTGGTTGCTGGCGAAGGGGTTGTTGCCGGGGCGTGCGCCGGGGCGCGGGGCTCCGGGCTTGGCACCGGTGGACTTGGGTCCTTCGGGCTTCACGGCCGGGGTTGCGGCGTCGGGCGTCGCATCCGTCGGCGTCGCCGCGGCGGCAGCTTTCTCGGCGGCAGCGGTCTTCTCGGCCGCGGCCGCCTTCTCGGCGGCCTGGGCCTGACGCTCGGCCACGGTCAGCGGAGCAGCCGGCACAGGTGCCGCGTCTGCTTCCGGAACCTCGACGACCGGAGCCGCCGGGGCCGGGGTGACCGACATCGGGCCGGGCGTGGGGCGGGCACCGGGCTTGGCGCCCGGCTTAACGCCCGTGCTCGGACGCACGGCGGGGGTGGCAACCGTCTCGGCGGCAGCGGGTGCTGTCCCCGAGGTTACGGCGCTGCCGGCCACGGACTGCAGGGCAGCGCGCAGGCGCCTCGCAACCGGGGGCTCGACGCTACTGGACGGTCCCTTGACGAACTCGCCCATTTCTTTCAATTTGGCAAGGGCTACCTTGCTGTCGACTCCGAGCTCGCTGGCGATCTCGTGTACGCGTGGTTTTGCAGCCACAATTCTCCTGTTCCGGGTCTGCGCCCGGAAAGGGGCAGACCGTTAATAACGGACGGGTCTCATTTCGAGCCGCTCATTAGTTATCCATTAGCCATTCAGCCTGTTCTCTAGTTGTTTCGCGTCCAGTTGACCAGTCACGCGAAGTGCGCGCCCAAAGGCGCGACGCCTCAGTGCCTCCTGGAAGCACGAAGCGGTCGGATGCAGCCACGCACCTCGACCGGGGAGCGTGGCGGTTTCATCCACCACGAGCTCCGATGTACCGGCAACCACCCTGAGAAGGGAAGACCGTGCAGCGCGCGAACGGCAGCCAATGCACGTTCTAACGGAGTCCATCGTACATCCTATTCGGCGTCCTCCAGAATGCTGTCTGGTTGGATGTCGATTTTCGCCCCCGTGAGCTTGGCCGCGAGGCGGGCGTTTTGGCCCTCCTTGCCGATCGCGAGGGACAGCTGATAGTCGGGAACCAGGGCGCGAACGGCCTTGATCGACTCGTCGATCACGTACGAACTGGTCACCTTTGCGGGGCTCAGCGCGCTCGCGACGAACGTGGCAAGGTCCGGCGAGAAGTCGACGATGTCGATCTTCTCGTTGTTCAGTTCCACGGTCACCGCGCGCACGCGCTGGCCGAGTTCACCGATGCAGGCACCCTTGGCGTTGACCCCGGGTTCGGTGGCGCGCACGGCGATCTTGGTGCGGTGGCCGGCTTCCCGTGCCAACGACACGATCTCGACGACGCCGCTGGCGATCTCGGGCACCTCAAGGGCGAACAGCTTGCGCACCAGCGACGGGTGCGTGCGGCTCACGGTGATCTGCGGGCCTTTCAGGCCACGCCCCACCGCGGTCACGAACACGCGGATACGGGCGCCGTGAACGTAGCTTTCGGTGGGCACCTGCTCCTCGGGGGGCATGATCGCTTCGATGGTGCCGAGGTCCACGTGGATCATGCGGGGGTTCGGTCCCTGCTGGATGATTCCGGCGACAATGTCGCCTTCTCGGCCCTTGAACTCGCCCAGCACGGCATCGTCGGCCAGGTCGCGCAGACGCTGGTTGATGACCTGCTTGGCCGCGTAGGCGGCGATCCGACCGAAGTCGGTGGGGTTGTCCACGGCTTCACCGATGACGTTACCCTCATCGTCGTGCTCGGGGATGTAGATGTCCACGTGGCCGGTCTTGCGGTCGAGTACGACGCGCGCTCCCGGCACTTCCTCGACGACCTTGGTCGGGGCATCATCCTGCGAAACTCCCTGCAGGGTGTGCTTGACGTAGGCGGTCAGAATTGCCTGCTCGATGATGAGTACGAGTTCCTCGAAGGGAATCTCTTTCTCGCGCTCCAGTAGCCGCAAAACACTGAGGTCGATGTCCATGGCCGGCCTCCTCTATTCAGATCTTGCCGCCGCGAAACTGCGCAGCGGGCTTCTCACTACGGTACCCGATTCCGGCGGCTCCTGACACCGCGATACCGGCGCGACGCGCGTGCCTCCGGGTACAGCGAAACGACGGATGCCCCGCACCGGTGTGGGGGCATCCGTCGCAGGTCAGATCATCAGGCGAAGTGAGCCGCGACCTCTTCGAGGGCGATCTGCTCGCGTTCACCGCTGCGGCGGTCCCAAAGTTCTACGATGCCATCGGCCGCGCCGCGGCCCACGATCACGATTTTGGGAACCCCGATCAGTTCGGCGTCACCGAACTTGATGCCGGGCGAGACCTTGCGGCGGTCGTCGTAGAGCACCTCGCGGCCGGTCGCTTCAATCGCTGCCACCACAGCTTCGGAGGTGTCAAAGACGATCTCGTCTTTACCGGTCGCGATCACATGCACGTCGAACGGTGTGACCGATTCGGGCCAGATCAGGCCCTTGGCGTCGTTGTTGAGTTCGGCGATGACCGCGAGGATGCGGGTGACGCCGATGCCGTAGGAGCCCATCGTGACGGTTTTGAGCTTGCCGTTCTCGTCGAGCACCTTGAGGCCGAGCAGTTCGGCGTACTTGCGTCCGAGCTGGAAGACGTGCCCGATTTCCATGCCGCGAATCAGTTCGACCGGGCCGGAACCGTCGGGCGCCGGGTCGCCGGCGCGCACGTCGGAGGCTTCGACCACGTCGTCCACGGCGAAGTCACGGCCGGCCACGAGACCGAAAACGTGCTCTCCGGCCGCGTTGGCGCCGGTGATCCACTCGGTTCCGGGCACCACGCGGGGGTCCACGAGGTAACGGATGCCGGTGGTCGATTTCGTGCCCAATACCGCGCCGTCCGCTGCCCACGGCCCGATGTAGCCCTTGACCAGGCCGGGGTTCTTCACGAAATCGCCCTCATTGGCGGCTTCGACCTCAGACGGGGCGAAGACGACCTCCACCCGCTTGAGGTCCACGTCACGGTCGCCGGGAACGGCGATCGCGATCAGCGAACGGGACCCGTCGGGCGCGATCAGCGCCAGGATCACGTTCTTGAGCGTGTCGGCTGCGGTCCACGCGACGCCGTTCGGGCGCGGGTGCTCGGCGTTGGCCTTGGCGACCAGGGTCTGGATGGTGGGAGTGTCGGGGGTGGGGAACACCTGCGCGGCGGGCAGCGCGCTGAAATCGATCGACTCCGGCACCAGCGTCGTGAACGCTTCGACGTTGGCGGCGTAGCCGCCGGCCGAGCGCACGAAGGTGTCTTCGCCGACGGGGGTGGGGTGCAGGAACTCTTCGCTCTTGGATCCGCCCATCGCGCCGGCATCCGCTTTCACGATGGCGTACTCGAGGCCGAACCGGGTGAAAATGCGCTCGTAGGCGTCACGCTGGGACTGGTAACTCGCGTCGAGGCCGGCGTCGGTGTAGTCGAAGGAGTAGGCGTCTTTCATGGTGAACTCACGGCCGCGCAGCAGGCCGCCGCGGGAGCGGGCCTCGTCGCGGTACTTGTCCTGAATCTGGTAGATCGACAGCGGCAGGTCCTTGTAGGAGCTGTACAGGTCTTTCACGAGCAGCGTGAAGACCTCTTCGTGGGTGGGCGCGAGCAGCATGTCGGAGCCCTTGCGGTCTTTCAGACGAAACAGGCCCTCGCCGTATTCATCCCAGCGGCCGGTCAGCTCATAGGGCTCGCGCGGCAGCAGGGCCGGAAAGTGTACCTCGTGCGCGCCGGCCGCGGTCAGATCTTCGTGCGCGGCGAGGTCATCAAGACCGTGCCGGAGTCTGAAATCGTGAAG
>JBBQYN010000109.1:0-7887 GCA_038208655.1 Actinomycetales bacterium | reverse complement strand
CTGGGTGCTCACCGGCATCGCCCGGCCGTCGCGCTGGCCCGAGCTGTCGGCGGACCGGGTGACCCGCACCCTGGAAACGCTGCGGCACTGGGTGGACTACGTGGTGGTGGACGCCGGGTTCAACCTCGAAAGCGATGAGGAACTCTCCAGCGATCTGTTCGCGCCGCGACGGAACGCGGCCACGCTCACCTGCCTGCGCGCCGCCGACCACGTGGTGGCCTGCGGCCTGGCCGACCCGGTGGGCATGGCACGGTTTTTGCGCGCCTGGGTGGACCTCACCGATGTGCTGCACGAGAGCGCGACTAGCGGCAACCGGGTGAGCGTGGTGATGAACCGAGTGCGCACCAGCGCGGTCGGGCTGAACCCGCGGGGTCAGGTCGTGGGGGCGCTGCGCCGGTTCGGGGGCATCGACGCTCCGATCCTGGTGCCGCACGATCAGGCCGGAGCGGATGCCGCGGTGCTGACGGGCCGGACCCTGCGGGATGCCGCGCCGAAGTCGGCGGCGCGGGAAGGCATCCGTCGCTTCGTGCTCGCGGAGGTGCTGCCCCGCCCGGAGCCTGTGCGGCTGAGGGAGCGCCACCCCCGGGTCGCCGCCTGGCGGCGGCTGTTCCCCGCCCGCACCTGACCCTGCGCGCCCGCCATCTCACACCGCCAACCCACCCCGCGAGACGACACGTTTCGCCCCCTTTTCCGCTGAAAAAGGGGCGAAACGTGTCGTCTCGCGGGGTACGGGGTCTCTGCTCCCAGCTGCCGCCCGTAGGCTACCAGTTGTGTCGACACTCAGTGATCTCGTACTTGCCCAAGGCCGCAGCAGCGCGGAAGACGTCGACTGGCTGCATATGCTGGTCGCCGACGGTCAGCTGCTGGCAGACCTGGCCTTCGCCGACATCGTCGTGTGGGTGCCCAGCGAGAGCGGCAGCTTCGTGGCCGTCGCGCACGCGCGGCCCTCCAGCGCGGCCACCCTGTTCTATCGCGACTTCGTGGGGCAGGGTATCAAAGCCGAGTGGCGCCAGCAGGTCACCGAAGCGTTCGACTCCGCGAAGATCGTGGACACCACCGCGCCGGACTGGTACGAGGAAACCCCCACCCGGGTGCGGGCGATTCCGGTGCTGCGCCGCCTGGCCGTAACCGGTTCGGCTGTGGCCCCGGTGCCGGTCGCCGTGCTGACCCTGCATACCAATCTCAGCGAAGCGCGCACCCCCAGCCGCCAGGAACTCACCTTCAACGACTGCGCCAACGACCTGTTCGGCATGATCGCGGCGGGAGATTTTCCCGACCTGGGCGCCCCCACCGGTCCCCGCCGCGGAGCACCGCGCGCCTCCGACGGGCTGCTACGCCTCGACGCGGACGGCACCACCACCTTCGCCAGCCCGAACGCACTGTCGGCGTTCAACCGGATGGGGTTTCCCGACGAGCTCGAAGGGGAATCGCTCGCCGAGGTCACCACGGGCCTGCTGACCGGCCACGCCGTCGTCGACGAGTCCCTGCCCCTGGTCGTGACCGGGCGCGCACCGTGGCGCACCGACATTGAGGCCCGCGGGGTGACCGTGTCGCTGCGGGCCATCCCGATTCGCGACCGCGGCCAGCGCGTGGGTGCCATCGTGCTCTCCCGAGACGTGAGCGAGCTGCGCCACCAGGAACGCGAACTGATCACCAAAGACGCGACGATCCGGGAAATTCACCACCGGGTCAAGAACAACCTGCAGACCGTGGCGTCGCTGCTGCGCATCCAGGCCCGCCGTACCCACTCCGACACCGCACGGGAAGCCCTGACCCAGGCCATGCGCCGCGTCGCTGCGATCGCGGTGGTGCACGACACCCTCTCGGAGGGCCTGAGCCAGATCGTCGACTTCGACGCGGTCTTCGACCGGGTGCTGCTTCTCACCGTGGAGGTCGCCTCAGCCCACAACACCACCGTGCACCCGAAGTCGTCGGGCAGCTTCGGCACCCTGCCCAGCGCCTACGCGACCCCGCTGGCGCTGGTGTTGACCGAACTGGTCACCAACGCGGTGGAGCACGGCCTGGCCGGTCGGGAAGGCGAGGTGTCCATCGTCGCCGAACGCACCGCTGAGACGCTCACCGTGCTGGTGCGCGACACCGGTGCCGGCCTGCCCGAGGGCAAGGTCGGTTCGGGCCTGGGCACCCAGATCGTGCGCACCCTGATTCAGGGTGAACTCGGTGGCACCATCGACTGGCACACCATGATGGGCAGCGGCACCGAAGTCACCATCGAGATTCCGCTGCGTTTCATGCAGGAAAGCTGACCGGACCGTTGTGAACGGATGCCCCGAGCCAGCAGGCGGGGCGGCGTTCGGGCACCGGCGGTGTTCGGGCACAAAAAAACCAGTCTTCGTCGGCCCGAAGGCTGACGAAGACTGGTTGCAATGTCGTGCAGCGCGTGCCGTATCTCGGAGGAACAGAGCGCGGCGGACGCGTGAGGCTAGGAGGCGCGGCGGGCGCGCGCGGCGCGACGCTTGAGGGCGCGACGCTCGTCTTCCGACAGGCCGCCCCAGACTCCGGAGTCCTGACCGGTCTCCAGCGCGTACTGCAGGCACACCTCGGTCACGTTGCAGCGGGCGCACACGGACTTGGCTTTTTCGATCTGGTCCACGGCGGGGCCTGTGTTGCCGACCGGAAAGAATAATTCCGGGTCTGCGGTGAGGCAGGCAGCTTTATCGCGCCAGTCCATAGAAATGCTCCTTTATTGCGGGGGTTGCACGGCCGAATGGCCAGAGATGCGGGGGGTGCGCCCGGCGGGAGGAAACGGTACAGATCTCAGCACGACAGAAAGGCGGAGACTGAACGCAGTCAGGGCAATCGATGCGACGAGATCTACTCACGCCCCTGTGAGTGTCAACCGGGCTATGAATATCGTTGCATAATGGGGGAATCAAATCAATAGTTTTGTATGGGATTCCTCTGTGAGCGGCCATTCTGATAGTGAACCGGAGGCCAACCGGCCCGCCCCGGTGTCTCGACGCGCGCTCGGACTGAATCTGGTCACCGGTATTCTCGCCGTCGAAGCGATCGCTCTGTGGTGCCTGACCGCCTGGTTCGTCTTCGAGCTGCTCACCGAAACGCCGGCGTCGTTCGGCGGCGCCGTGACGATTCTGGCGCTCTGCGCTCTGGCCGCGGTGTGGGTCAGCGCCATCGCCATCAACACGCCCCGGCGCCGCCCGTGGATTCGTGGCGCCGCCGTGACGTGGCAGTTCGTGCAGATCATGATCGCCATCGGCGCGTTCCAGGGACTGCTGGCCCGGCCCGACGTGGGCTGGGCGCTGCTGGTGCCCTCGCTGGCCGTTCTGGTGCTGCTGTTCACGCCGGCCGTCGTCGCGGCGACCAACGCCGAAACGGTCGACGAGGACTGACGAAAGGGTCGGGCATCCGCTCTGCGGCGCTCAGGCGTCGATAGCGAGCTTTTTACGCAGGCTGGCGACGTGTCCGGTGGCTTTCACGTTGTAGAGCGCCAGCTGCACGATTCCGGCCTCGTCAAGCACGAACGTGGACCGCAGCACGCCCGTCACGATCTTGCCGTACAGGTTTTTCTCCCCGAACGCCGCATACGCGTTGTGCACCTCAAGGTCGGTGTCGCTGAGCAGCGGAAAGTTGACCGCGTCGTGCTCTTGGAACTGCTTGAGCTTGGCCGGGGAATCCTTCGAGATACCCAGCACCTGGTAGCCCGCCGAGGCGAGCGAACCGAGGTTGTCGCGAAAGTCGCAGGCCTGCGTCGTGCAGCCCGGCGTCATGGCGGCCGGGTAGAAGTACACCACGACCTTCTTGCCGGCGTAGTCGGCCAGTGAGACGGATGCGCCGTCCTGGTCGGTCAGGGTGAATGCGGGGGCCGTGTCGCCGGCCTGAAGACGCTCGTGGGTGCTCATGCATCCACGCTAGCCTGCCGAGGCACCCGGCACCCCCGCGGAGCCGGCCCGAGCGTCGGCCGCCCGTGGTCGGAGCCGCCGCCGGCCTACCGGGCGGGGGCGAACGTCGCCAGCAGGCGCTGCAGCGAATCGATGCGCACCCGGCCGGCGTCACCGAGTTCCCCCGCGTCGACGGCTTCGATGATTGCGCAGTCCGGGGCGCTGGGCAGGTGGGTGCAGCCGCGCGGGCAGCGCTGCGCGATCAGGGCCAGGTCGGTGAAGGCCTTGAGAATGTTGTCGGTGTCGATGTGTCCCAGGCCGAAGGACCGCACGCCGGGAGTGTCGATGACCCAGCCGCGGCCGGCATCCGTTTCGAGGCGCAGCGACACCGTCGACGACGACGTGTGCCGGCCGCGCCCGGTGACGGTGTTCACCACGCCGATGGCCCGGTTGGTGCCGGGCACCAGGGCGTTCACGAGGGTGGACTTGCCCACCCCGGAATGCCCCACGAAGACGGTGTCGTGCCCCACCAGGGCGGCGGAGATCTCGTCGAGCGGAATGTGGTCTTCCCGGCTTTGGAACACCGGCAGGTCGAGGCCGGCAAAGTTGGCCAGAAACTCGGCCGGGTCGGCGAGGTCGGTTTTGGTGATGCAGAGGATGGGGGACACTCCGGCGTCGTACGCGGCCACAAGGTACCGGTCGACCAGGCGGATGCGGGGTTCCGGGTTGGCCGCGGCGACCACGATGAGCATCTGGTCGGCGTTGGCCACGATCACGCGCTCCACGGCGTCGGTGTCGTCGGCGCTGCGACGCAGCAGGGTCTCGCGTTCCACGATGCGCACGATGCGGGACAGGCTGCCGGGATCACCGGAGGTATCACCGACGATGTCGACGCGGTCACCGTTCACGACGGCGCGCTTGCGCAGTTCGCTGGCGCGCGCCGAGGTGACGCGGCGTTCGCCCGGCAGGTTCTCGTCGAGAAGCACGGTGTAGCGGCCCCGGTCCACCGAGAGGATGCGCCCGGTCAGAGCGTTCTCATGCTGCGGCCGGGTCTTGGATCGCGGTTTGCTGCCCTTGCGTCCGGCGCGCACCCGCACACTGGACTCGTCGAATTCGGGTTCGTCTTCGTCGTCGGGGCTTTCCCACCAGCTCACGCCGGGCCTGCCCCGGTCGCCAGCGCCTGCCACAGCTCCACGAACTGCGGCAGCGTCTTGCTGGTTGTCGCCACATTCTCAATCTCGATGCCGGGCACGACGAGCCCGAGCAGGGCGCCGCTGGTGGCCATGCGGTGGTCGTCGTAGGTGTGCCACGCCGCGCCGTGCAGCGGGCGCGGTTCGATGCAGAGCCCGTCGGGCAGCTCGGTGACGAGGCCACCGAGGCCGTTGATCTCGGCGGCGAGGGCGGCGAGACGGTCCGTTTCATGGTGACGGATGTGCCCGATCCCGGTGATCGTGCTGGTGCCCTCGGCGAGGGCGGCCAGGGCCACGAGCGTCGGGGCGAGTTCTCCCGCGGCGGAGAGGTCGAGGTCCACGGCGAGGATGCGGTCGCCGCCGGTCACGGTGAGGCTGTCCGCGGTGCGGGTGACGGTCGCGCCGAACAGCGGCAGCAGGTCGGCGAGGGTCGCGCCGACCTGGGTCGTGGCGGCCGGCCAGCCGGTGATGGTGACGCTGCCGCCGGTGACCAGGGCCGCCGCCAAAAACGGTGCGGCGTTGGAGAGGTCGGGTTCGATGTCGATGGTGGCACCGCGGATGGGCGACGGGGCCACGATCCACTCACCCACGGCCGGGCTCTCGACCGTGACGCCGCGACCGGCGAGGGTGGCGATGGTCATCTCGATATGGGGCAGGCTGGGCAGGCGCTCGCCGGAGTGCCGCAGGTGCAGGCCCTGCTCGAACCGGGCAGCGGCCAGCAGCAGGCCCGAGACGAACTGGCTGGACGCGCCCGCGTCGATGGTGACCTCACCGCCGGTGAGGGCGCCCTGGCCATGCACGGTGAACGGCAGCGCGCGGCGGCCGTCGTCGTTGACGTCGGCGCCGAGGTCGCTCAGCGCCGTGATGAGGGTCGCCATGGGGCGGCGACGGGCGCCCTCGTCACCGTCGAAGGTGGTCGGGCCCAACGCGAGTGCGGCCAACGCCGGCACGAAACGCATCACGGTACCGGCCAGGCCGCAGTCGATGGTGGTGGATCCCACGAGCTCGCCGGGGGTGATGCGCAGGTCGGGGCCGAAGCCCCCGGAGCCGGGAACCTCCTCGATCGTGGTGCCGAGCTGGCGCAGGGCGGCCACGCAGAGGTCGCTGTCCCGGGAGTGCAACGGCGCACGCAGCAGCGACGGTTCCTCGGCCAGAGCCGAGATCACGAGTTCCCGGTTGGTCAACGATTTGGACCCGGGCAGCGACAATGTGGCGGCCAGCGCGCCGGTGCGGGTCGGCGCCGGCCACCAGGCATCCGTTTCCGCGGGGGAGGTGTCGCCGTACGGATCGAACTCGGGCTGGGAATATTTGGAGATCAGCATCGGTTATCAGAATAGTCGGAGATAGCCGCAGAGAGGGAGGTTCACGCATGGTGTCCGCAGTTTTAGAACGACCGGCCCGCGCCGAGCCAGCAGCCGTGCCCGGCGTCGTCCCCGCCGAGCACCAGCCTCACACGGCGGCCTCGCGCGGCTTAGACTTGCGCGTGATGACTTTACACACGCCGAGTTCAGACACGCCGAGTTCCGCGACGACGGATGCGGTGACCCCGTTGGGCGAGTCGCCCGCCACTGAGTCGCCTGCTTCTGAATCGCCTGCTTCGGAGGCCGCAGCGTCGGTCACGCTGACCCGCGACCTGTTCGAAGAGCAGGCGATGCCGTTCATTGACCAGCTTTACGCAGCGGCGATGCGCATGACCCGTAACCCGTCGGACGCCCAAGACCTCGTGCAGGAGACCTTCGTGAAGGCCTTCGCGGCGTTCGCCCAGTTCGAACAGGGCACCAACCTCAAAGCCTGGCTATACCGCATCCTCACCAATACATTCATCAACGCGTACCGCAAGAAGCAGCGCGAGCCCTATCAGGGCACCATCGATGACCTGCAGGACTGGCAGATGGGCGGGGCCGAGTCGACCACGGCCATGTCCGGGCGCTCCGCGGAAGCGGAAGCGATCGATCACCTGCCCGACAGCGCCGTGAAGGATGCCCTGCAGTCCATTCCCGAAGACTTTCGCCTCGCGGTGTATTTTGCCGACGTGGAGGGGTTCTCCTACCAGGAGATCGCCGACATCATGAAAACCCCGATTGGAACCGTAATGAGTCGTCTGCACCGAGGGCGACGACTCTTGCGAGACCTGCTGGCCAGCTACGCCGTGGAACGCGGAATGAGCGCCGGACAGGCCCCGACAAGCCCGAAGAATTCTGGGAGCGCACTCTAATGACCGACTGTGGATGCACCAAGGCCAAAGCCGAACTGGAAGAATACCTGCACCACGAGCTGTGCTCGGAGGAAGCCGCCGACATTCAGGCGCACCTCGCGACCTGCGACGACTGCAGCGCCGAGCATCTGGTGGGGCGCACCCTCACCGAGGCCGTGCAGCGTGCCTGCAAGGAAACCACCCCCGAAGACCTTCGCGACCAGGTTCTTGCGCGGCTGCGCTCGCTGCAGTCCGCGCACTAGCCGGCGCCGCACGTTCGACACACGCACGGGTGTTAAGACCTGGTGAGTCGGCCTCCGAACCCGAGAGTGCACAGGAGGTTTCTTCGAAGAAGTTCTCCCCAGATTTCCGATATTTTGCGAGGAAACCTCGAGTTTCGAGTAAAATTGGGGTATGTCACAGACAATCCCGTCGGGCATCAGAGTTCCCGACCTCACTCCCGTTGAGCGGCTGCGCGAGGCCGTACAGCACGTCACGGAGGCCTTGCACGCGGTGAACATCCCCTTGCTCGATGACGCCGATGCCATCGACACGATGATGTTGCTGGAACAAGGCGGCCGTGCCTTTGATGCCGCCCGGGTCTCCTCCACGACGGATGTCGGGCAACGTGCCGAGCGCGGCTCCG
>JBBQYN010000108.1:0-7980 GCA_038208655.1 Actinomycetales bacterium | reverse complement strand
CGGAAGCATCTACCGACACGTCGGCGGAAACGCCTGCGAACGCCGCTCCGGCGGTGCCGGCCAATGCCGGCCCGGAGGAGCTGCGGGCAAACGCCGCCGCCACGAGGGCGGCAAGCGCATCAGGCGTGCCTGCGGCCGTCTCCGAGGCCGTCTTCGGGTCGGTCGCCGAGGCCGTTACTGCGGCCGTTGCCGAGGCCGCGTCCCGCTCCGTGCTCGACTGGTCCGCGGCACCGGGGCCGGGATCGCGGCCGAGGGCGCCGCGCATCGCTGCGGCGAAGGCCGAGTCGCGGTCGCCGCCGATGGATTGGCCCGCCGGGGATACCGCACCCGACGCGGGCGCGGACGAACCCGTCGCTACAGTCGCGGGCCGGAACTGGCCCAGGGTGATGCTCACGAGGTGCGTCCTGTCGAGAAGGCGGCCAGGGCCGCGCTGAACATGTCGTTGCCTGCCGCGCCGGCGGCACCGGCGACCGAGGCGGCCGTGCTGGAGCCGGTACTGGAGCCGGTGTCTGTGGGAATGACACGGCGGATGGTGTCGATGTCGGCATCCGTCATGTACGCCTCGACGAGGCTCACCGTGCGGCCCGGGTAGGGCGCGTGGATGACCTTGTTGTCCCCGGCATAGATGAGAATGTGGGCGCCGCCGCCGGTCACGATGAGATCGCCGGGCTGGGCCTCGGCCAGGGAGCCGACCTCGGTGCCGATCTTCATCTGCCCCGACACAAGCCGCGGCACGTCTATGCCGAGGTCGGCATAGACCCGCTGCACAAGGCCGGAGCAGTCCATGCCGGTGGAGTCTTCGCCGCCGAACACGTAGGGCACGCCGAGGTACTTCTGCGCCGCCGCCGACACGGCGGCCCCGGTCGCGGCACCGGGGTTGGCCGGCACGGTGGCCGCCGGCGTCGTCGTGGCTGCGGTCGTTCCCGTGCCGAGCGCGGAGCTCAGCGTCGAGGCGAATTCCGTCGCCGAGAGCGCGGTCGCCGCCGCGCCCGCACCGGCGGTCGCCGTGGGCCGGGCCGACCCGTTCAGCTGCTGCAGGGTGCTCTGAATCTGGCCGATTCGAGCCGAGATGTCGGTCATCGTCATGTGGTCTCCCGCCCATCGTGGTCGTGGTCGCGGTGCCAGCGCGTGGATGCGATCTCATCGAGCAGCAGCTGTTCGGCCTGCAGGTCTTCGGCCGCGAGGGCTTCGGTGTGCCGCAGTTCGAGCTTTTCCAAGCGGATGGCGTCGGCCCGGGCAGCATCGAACGCCGCCTGGGCAGCATCCACCGCGGCCTGATGGTTACGTCCGAGGGCTTCCAGGTCGGCGAGCATGCTGCGCGACGAGGACCGGGCCGCCGCCATGGCCTGCATCGCGGCGATGGTCGACGGGTTCGCGTCGATACCGAGCACCGCGGCGCGGGCCTGTCCGCGTCGGGCCGCGTGGCCCTGCTGCGCGGCGTTTGCGGCCGCGAGGCCCACGGCGGCCTGATCCTGTTGCAGGTGGCGCAGCCGCAGCAGCCCGGCCAGCGGGAACAGCCGCTTCACGAGGCGCTCCCGAGCTGCCGGGCGAGGCGCGTGAGCCGGTCCCAGGCCAGGTCGGCGGGCGTCTGGTCGTCCATACTCTGCTGCAGGAACGCGGTGATGGCGTTCTCATGGGTCACGGCGGCGTCAACGAGCGGGTTGGTGCCGGGCAGGTAGGCACCCACGTCGATGAGATCCTGCGCGTTGCTGCGGGCGGCGAGAACCCGGCGCAGCATCGAGGCGACCTGGTTGCGCTCGGGCGTGTTCACGCGGGAGGCGATGCGGGAGATCGACGCGAGGGCATCCACCGAGGGGAAATGCCCCATCACGGCGAGTTTGCGGTTGAGCACGACGTGGCCGTCGAGAATCGACCTGGCCGAGTCGGCGATGGGTTCGTTGTGGTCGTCGCCGTCCACGAGCACCGTGTAGAGCCCGGTGATGGAGCCGGTCTCGCCGGTTCCGGCTCGTTCGAGCAGCCGGGCCAGCAGCGAGAACGTCGACGGCGGGTAGCCGCGGGTCGCCGGCGGTTCGCCGACCGACAGGCCGATTTCGCGCTGCGCCATGGCCACCCGGGTGAGGGAGTCCATCATGAGCATCACGTCGGCGCCGCGGTCGCGGAACGATTCGGCGATGCGGGTGGCGGTGAACGCGGCGCGCAGCCGCATCATCGCGGGTTCGTCCGAGGTGGAGACGATCACGATCGACCGGGCCAGGCCCTCCGGGCCCAGGTCGTCTTCGAGAAATTCGCGCACTTCACGGCCTCGTTCGCCGACCCGGGCGATCACCGACACTTCGGCATCCGTTCCCCGGGCGATCATCGACAGCAGCGATGATTTACCCACGCCGGACCCGGCGAACAGGCCCATGCGCTGGCCGCGGCCCATGGTGGTGAGGGTGTCGAGCACCCGTACGCCCAATTGCAGCGGCTCGGTGATGCGGGTGCGGGTCATCGCCGAGGGGCTCTCGTTGTCGAGGGACACCCAGCCGTCGGCCATGACGGGGCCTTTGCCGTCGATGGGGCGGCCGAGGCCGTCGAGAACCCGACCGAACAGGCCCGGGCCGGTGGGCACGAGCATCGGGGTGCTGGCGGCGCGGGCGGGGTCGCCGGCCTGCAGCCCGGTGAGGCGGCCGAGCGGCATGCACCGGATGCCGCTGGGCGTGGTGGCCACGACCTCCGCCTCGATGCCGGGGCCGGGTCCGATGGTCACGAAGTCGCCGATGGCGGCGCGCAGGCCGCGCAGCTCCACGCCGAGTCCCACGATGGACGAGACCGTTCCGACGACCTCGGGTCGGGCTGCGGCCAAGGCGGCGGAGAAGTTGCGCGCGCCGGGGCGCCAGGAGCGTGTGGCGCGGGGGCGGCCGGTCATGCCAGCGTTCCCAGCAACGCCGTCTTGGCGCGGTCGAATGCGGTGCTCACACGGGCGTCGAGGTAGCCGTCGGTGAAGTCGATCACCGCGTCGCCGGGCGACAGGGTGGCGTCGGGGTGGAAGGTGACGCCGGTGACCTGGTCGGTGGCCTCGCCGAGGGTGGCGAGGTCGTCGGGGTGCATGCGCACACCCTGCACGTCGACCTGAGTGGGCTGGTCGATGGCACGTTCCAGGGCCCGCTGCGCGGAGGTGTCGGAGTTGCTCAGTTCGCGTGACAGCACGGCTTCGGCCAGTTCGAGGGCGGTGACCACGAGCGTGTGTTCCACCTCGCGCACGACGGGTACGGTGCGGGCTTCGAGCGCCGCGGCGGCGGCGCTGAGCAACTCGACCATGCGTTCGATGCGGGCTTCGGCGATGAATCGGGCGTCGAGCCGGGCGGACTCTGCGGCGTCGGCGAGAAGCGCCGCGTCGATTGCGGCCAGGCGCAAGCCTTCCACGTAGCCGGCGGCGTGGCCCTGCGCCTGGGCGCGCGCGGCCCGGCTGAGGTTCTCGTCGTCGGCTGCGGCGACCGCGGCAGCTGAGGCTGCAGAGAGGGCGCTCGGGGTGATCGACGCAGAATCCAGCCGGGGGAAGGTCATGGTGCGAAAGGAAGCCGGCGGACCGACCGGGGCCCGGGTCGTGGTGGCGTCAGGCGACATATTCGTCTTCCACGCCTCGCTGGAAGGTGATGGTGCCGGCGGCTTCGAGGTCGCGGATAGAGCGCACGATCTGCACGCGGGAGTCTTCCACCTGGCGCACGCGCACCGGCCCCAGGCCGGTAATCTCGTCGTCGAGCAGCGAGCGGTTCCGCTCCGAGAGGTTGCCGCGGATCACTTCGATGACGGCGCTCGAGGTGCCCTTCATCGCCATGGCGAGCACGCTCGTGTCGATGCCGCGCAGCACCTGCTGCACATCGCGGCTGTCGAGCTTGACGATGTCGGCGAAGGTGAGCATGCGGGAGCGGATCTCCTCGGCCAGGGCCGGGTCGCTCTCGTCGAGGGCTTCGAGCAGGGCGCGCTCGGTGGCGGCATCCGCTCTGTTGATGATTTCGACGAGCGGCTGCACGCCTCCGACGACCTCGACCGGTTCGCGGTTGGCGGTGGAGCCCATGCGGCTTTTCAGGGTTTCGGTGAGCACCCGGATGGCTTCGGGGGCGGCGCTGCCCATGGTGGCGATGCACTGGGCGACCTCGAGGCGCAGCGGCGGTTCCATCAGGCTCAGAATGGCCGAGGCGCGTTCGCGGCGCAGGTGCGCGAGCACGAGGGCGATGGTCTGCGACATTTCGCCTTCGAGCAGGTTGAGCACACCGCCGGGTTCGGCAGAATCGAGAAATTCGAAGGCCTTGCCGGCCATGGAGCTGGCGACGCGGGTCATCACGCCGGCGGCGCGTTCGGAGCCGAACGAGGCCTCCAGCAGGCCGATGGCGAAGTCGTGGCCGCCGCGGGCCAGGCGGCCGCCGCGCTGGGTGATCTCGTGGAATTCGAGCAGGGTGCCTTCGGCGACTTCGGAGTCGACCTTGCGCAGCTGCACGATCTCGGAGGCGATGTTCTCGGCCTCGGATTCGGAGAATTCCTTCATCACCTGGGAGGCGAGGGCAGGCTCCATGTTCATGAGCACGATCGCCACTTTTTGCGCTCCGGAGAGCACCATCACCTCAGCCATCAGCGCTTTTCATCCATCAGGCTGCGCAGAAAGTCGGCGGTACCGGCCGGGTTGCTGCCGGCGAGGGCGTCGATCTCGGCGCGGCGAGTGTCGGACTCGGTCGGCGCGTACACGGTCGGCGCCGGGGCCACGGCGCGCTGCTGCACCGTGTTCTGGATGGCGGTGGGCATGGTCATGCCAGCCAGCGCGTTGCGGTTGGTCATCTCGTCGAGCCGGGTGAGTTCGTCGATCTGCACGGATTCGCGGCTCTGCTTGCGGGACCGGCGAGCGTACACGAACAGGGTGGCGGCCAGGGCGAGCACGCTGCCGACGGTGATCACAGCGATGCGGATGATTCCGGCCGTGCGGGCTGCGGCGGCTTCGGCGGCAGCGGCGTCCAGGGCGGCCTGCGCGGCGGCGGCTCCGGTGGCGTCAAACGCCATCACCTCCACGGTCACGGCGTCGCCGCGGGCCACGTCGACCCCAGCGGCCGAGGAGACCAGCGCGGTGACGTCGGCAACGTTGAGGGCGCCGGCGGCATCGGCGTTCAGGGCCACGGAGATGGTCTGGCGGTTGATCGCGCCGGCGGGAATGACCCGGGACTCGGTGACCTTGTTCACGGCGTTGTTGCGGGTCATCGACTCGGAGTCGAAGGTGCCATCGCCGCCGCCGGCCGCGGTGGCCGCCTCGGCGCCGAGCACGCCGGCCGCGGTACCGCCGGCGCCGGTGTAGGTTTCGGTGTCCATGGTCTCGGACAGCGCCGGGGTGTCCAGCGGCATCGTGAAGCTTTCTTCCACGCGTTCGGCGGTTTCGTAGCTCATATCGGCGGCGACCACGACGGTGGCGTTGCCGGCACCCACGACCTGATCGAGCATGGCCTGCACCGAACCGCGCACGCGGCTCTCGTAGTCGGAGGCCTGCTGGTCGGCCCCACCGGTCGCGCCCATGCCCACGGCCGAGAGCACGGTACCGGCGGCGTCGACGACGGCCACACCCTCGGCGGTCATGCCGTCAATCGAGGCGCTGGTGAGGTGCACGATGGCCTGCACCTGGTCGCGAGAGAGCGTCGTGCCGTTGGTGGTCTGCACGAAAACGGATGCCGTGGGGTCGTTGGTCTCGGACACGAACACGCTCTGCTCGGGAATGGCCAACTGCACAGACGCCGACTGCACGCCGTCAAGCGCCATGATGGTGGCGGCGAGTTCCCCCTCGAGGGCCCGCTTATAGGTCACCGACTGCTGGAATTCACTCGAGGTGACACCCATGGTGTCGAGCAGGGAATAGCCGCCGGTGCTACTGCTCGGCAGGCCGGCCGCCGCGGACTTCAGGCGCTGGTCGTAGACGACGGATTCGGGGACCATGATGGTGGCGCCACCGTCGGCGAGTTCGTAGGAGACGCCATCCGCTTGGAGCTGCTCGACGATGGTGTTCGCGTCACTGCCGCTGAGGCCGGAGAACAGCGGGGTGTAGGCCGGCTTCGTGACCCACATCGAGAGCGCGGCGATGCCGAGCACGAGCACGGCCACGCCGATGATGGCGATGGTGCGCTGGCCGATGGTGAAGGCTTTGAGCGTGTCGCCGAAACGACGAAAAGCGGAAGTGATCTGGGCGGGCATCAGGCCTGCATCCTCATGATCTCGTTGAAGGCGTCAATGCCCTTGTTGCGGATGGCGGCGACGAGCTCGAGGGTGACCTGCGCCTGGGTGGAGGCGATGGTGGCGGAGTGGATGTCGGCCAGGTCGCCGGTGACGGCCTTGATCGAGAGGTCCTTGGAGACGCCGGAGAGCTGCTGCAGGTTGTCGACCGCGCCGGTGAGGGCGGTGGCGAAGCCGGTGCCGTCGGTCGCCTGGGTACCCTGGGTTCCCGTGACGCCGCCGAGGCCGGTCGCACCGGTGGTGCCGAGCACGCCCTGGGTCATGCCGATGGCGCTGAGCGGCATTAGCCACGTCCAATCTGAAGAGCGGCTTCGTAGGCCGTTTTGGCTCGGTCGACCACAGCAGCGTTGGCCTGGTAGCCACGCTGCGCCATGATCAGGTGGCCCATTTGTTCGGCCAGGTCAATTTCGGGGTAGCGCACGTAGCCGTCGGCGTCGGCCAGCGGATGGTTCGGCTCGAAGACCAGGCGGCCTTCGGCATCGCCGAACGCGGCTTCGGCGGCGACGCCGGAGACGCCCTGGCTTTCCTGGGCGACGATGTAGCGGGCCTGGAAGGCGTCGCCGTCGGTGCCGGTCACGGTGTTCGCGTTGGCCATGTTGTCGGCGATGGCGTCGAGCCATTTGCGGTGCATGGTCATTCCGCTGCCGGCGATGCCGATCGCATCCGTCATTACTGCGTCCTCATGGCGGTGCGCAGGCTCGACGCGGGGCCCTCGACGGCCTTCGCCGCGAACTGGTAGCGCAGCAGCGCGTCGATGTTGGCGAGCGTCTCGGTGTCGAGGTTCACGTTGTTGCCGTTGAGGCCGGTGGCCTCGGTGGAGCGCGTGGTGGTGGGCGCGGTGAGTTCGGCGCTGCCCTCCCCCACAGATTTCGCCAAAGCGGCCTCGAAGGTCACCACCTTGGCGTGGTAGTTGGGGGTGTTGATGTTCGCGATATTGCTCGCGATGGCACGCTGGCGCAGGGCCAGGCCATCCAAAGCGCTGGTCAGCGCCACAGAGGTCACGGAATCAAACATGACTACCCGTTTCGTCGTTGATATGACAAGACGGCCAATCCGTGGCCCGAGAAGTGAGCAATCCATGCTCGGTTACCTCTATCGGCCGGGCAGAAAGCTTCGTTAGGAGTAATACATAAAAGATTATGGTTTTATTGCCGACTCCGTGGGTTTACGTGGGCGGTGGGCTGTTATCCGGCCACGTCGAGGTACACGGATGCAGCGGTGCTGCGTGCCGGCGGAACCGAGCGCACCGCAGACAGGTGCTGCGCGGTCACTTTTCGAGCGGCCTGCAGCTGCCCCACGAGCGTGCGCTGGTTCTGCAGCAGGTCGCGGGCGCGGGTTTCGAGGTGCGCCGGAAGCGGGCCGAGTCCGGCGGGCGGGCGCCAGGCGGTGAGGGCGTCTGCGGCAGTCTCGGCGGCCGCGGGGCTCATGGCCCGGGCAGCGTCATCGAGGGCCGTTTCGAGCTCCTCGAGCACGGCCTCCCAACGGTCGGTGTGTGCCGACAGTTCGGGGTTAGCCGACACCCAGATCTCCGCCCATGCGAGGCGGTGCCGAGGCGGCGGGCAGCGAGCCGGCCGCTTCGTGCCAGGTCTGGCGCAGCGGCTCGAGCAGGGCGATGCACTCGCGAGTGCGGGCGGGGTCGCGGTTGGTGTTGGCGCCCATCATGGCGGTGGACACATAGGTGTAGAGCGCGAAGAGGCCTTCGCCGCCGTCCCAGGCGTCGATGTTGAGCGAGGTGCTCAGCTCCGAGACGATGGCCTGCGCGTGTACGAGGTTGTC
>JBBQYN010000107.1:0-8002 GCA_038208655.1 Actinomycetales bacterium | reverse complement strand
ACTCGGCAACGACAACGCGTCCCTCCGGCATGCCCCCAGTCGACCGACCGGGGGCCGGGTCAGTCCGGCGGCACCATGAAAGCCCACTCGGGCAGCCGACCGGAGCCGAGCATCTCGTTCAACAACAACGCCATGCTGTACTCGGGATCAACCCGCAGAGCCTGTTCGAGGAACAATCCCGCCACGGTGCCCCGTCCCAGCGCCCACGACAACCAGGCCAGCATGCACAGCGGTGCCGGTCTGGTGGACTTCGGGGCGAGGGCCACGAGACGTTTGAGCACGGTGATGCCGGCCAGGCAGCGCTCGAAATCGGGACGATCCCGGCAGGTGCCGATCAGACGGGAGCCGATCTGCCACGCCTGGGCCCGCTTGGCCTGGGTTTCGACGCGTGCCGCACGCAGCGCGCACATCGATCCGTCGTCGGGCAGCCCGTCGCGGTGGGCGGCGGGTTCGTCTTCCCAGAGCGGGCTGTTTTCGATGTCCCGGTCGGTGGCCCGAAACTCGGCCAGGTCCTGAGCCACGATGTCGTCAAGTTCACCGCCGAACGCTTCCTGCAGCGCGCTATAGCGCAGGTGTGACTCGCGTGCCTGCGAACCGGCCTCGCGTCCGAAGGCGATCTGCAGCATCATCTGGTCTCGCGTGGACGGTGCCTGCAGCGTGAACAGCAGCAGAACGCTGTCGTCGACGGAGAGCCCGCCATCCGGGATCATCAACACCTGCTCGGCCAGAGTCACCGTGTCGACGATGTCCCGCAGCAGGGGAGGCGCACCGGAGTCGGAGCAATCCTCGGCCCGGGTCACCCTCCGGTAGCGTCGGGCGAGTCGTTCCTTGTCGGCCAGGTCCACGCGTGGCAGCTCGGTGCCGCTGTGCACGGTCGAGAGTTCCCGGCGCGCCCGCTCGGGCATCTCCTCGGTCACCTCCGAGGTCGTGATGTCGGTGAGCGGATGCCCCTGTGCCGGGCAGTCGGGATCCAGGTACGACCCCCAGGCATCCGCTGCGACGCAGAGCGCATCGCGCACCACGAACCCGCTCAGTTGCGCCCGGCTGACCAGGCTGTCGGCGAACCGGTCGTGCGGAATGCCCGACGTGGCCGCGAAGGTGTCGTCGGTGTAGGTGACCGGCACCAGCGCATCGACCCCGGGGATTTTGCAGATCGTACCCACCAGGGACGTGGCGATGCGCTGGTGCACGCGTTGCGGGGCGCTCGGATCGGGCAGGTTGAACCGAAGCGCCCCGCAGGTGCGATTGCCGCGCATGGCGACCAGAACGATGCTGTTCTCGGGGTGGAATCCGACCAGTTGCGGAACCAGAGCCAGGAAGTCGCAGGCGTTGGCTGTTTTCACGATGTGTTTTGACATGCCCACACCGTGGCCCGCCCGCCGGTTCGGAGCCGGGGCCGATGACGGATCTGTGCGAAACTCCTCGGGCCCGCCAGCCTGTGCACAATGCCGCCGGTCTACCGTTCGCCGTCACGGGTCAGTGGGGTGAACCGGCCGTAGGCACGCGACGGCGCACTGAAGTCGATCAGGCGCAGCGCGTTCCCGGCGCTCGGGCAGCAGGTGCCGCGGCAGAAATACCCGCCCCACCCGTCGCAGGCCACGCACAGTGCGGAGACGAGCAGGTCAGCGTCGGTGAGGGCGTCGGCGAGCACGTCGACCAGCGCGGTGTGCGGCATACCCGTGGCCTGCCGGTACGGCTGCTCGCTGAAGACGACCAGGTGCACGATGCGGGCCTCCGGTACGGCCTGCACCTCCCTGATCAGTTCGAGGGCTCCGGTGTACATCAGTCCGACGGGCACGTCTCTGCCGAGGGGTTCGCTGATCACTGCGAGGGGCTCGGTCGGGGAGGCGATGAGCAGCAGCATTTCGTTCTGGGGGCGATACCCCACGATGCGGGGAATCGCCGCCAGAAACCGCGCGGTGAGGGATGTGGTCTCATTCATGCCGTGAGTGTGCGTCGGGTCTGGCCGGCGCGGGGCAGGCCCAGCCGAACTGTGTAGGAATGGCCCGGGCGCGCGCCTGTGGAGGGAACGCCCCGGTCAGGCTTCGTCGGCCACCGGGGCCGCGAACTGGGCCGCGTAGAGCGCGTGGTAGGCCCCGCCGGCGGTGAGCAGGTCGTCGTGGGTGCCCTGCTCGACGATGCGACCGGACTCCATCACGAGAATCAGGTCGGCGTCACGAATGGTGGACAGCCGGTGCGCGATCACGAAGCTGGTGCGGTCCGCGCGCAGGGCTTTCATCGCTTTCTGCACGAGCACCTCCGTGCGGGTGTCGACGGAACTGGTCGCCTCGTCGAGAATGAGCACGCTGGGTTTGGCCAGGAATGCCCGCGCGATGGTGAGCAGTTGCATCTCCCCCGCGCTCACGTTGGCACCGTCGTCGTCGAGCACGGTGTCGTATCCGTTGGGCAGGGAGTGCACGAAACGGTCGACGTAGGTGGCCCGGGCTGCCGCCATGATCTCCTGCTCCGTGGCATCCGGTCGCCCGTAGCCAATGTTCTCCCGGATGGTGCCGCCGAACAGCCAGGTGTCCTGCAACACCATGCCCATGCGGGAACGCAGGTCGCGGCGGGTCATCTGGGACACGTCGACACCGTCGAGCAGGATACGACCGGAGTCCAGTTCGTAGAACCGCATCATGAGGTTGACCAGGGTGGTCTTACCGGCTCCGGTCGGCCCCACGATGGCGACCGTCTGGCCCGGTTCTGCGACGAGGTCGAGCGTGTCGATCAGGGGCTTGTCGGCGGAGTAGCTGAACGAGACTCCCTCGAACTGCAGCCGACCGTGGGTCTCTCGGGGGGTCTGGGCCGGGTCGACGTCGTCGCTTTGCTCGTCGGCGTCGAGCAGGTCGAAAACCCGCTCGGCGGAGGCGACCCCGGACTGCAGCACGTTGGCCATGGACCCCAACTGGGCCAGCGGCTGGGTGAACTGCCGGGAGTACTGGATGAACGCCTGCACGTCACCGAGCTGCATGCTGCCGGAGGCGACCTGCAGTCCACCGACCACGGCGATGGCGACGTAGACGAGGTTGCCCACGAAGCTCAGGGCCGGCATGATGAGGCCGCTCACGAACTGGGCACCGAAACTGGCGGAGTAGAGCTCGTTGTTCTTCTGGGCGAACCGTTCCTCGACTTCACGTTGCCGGCCGAATACCTTGACCAGGGCGTGCCCGGTGAAGGTCTCTTCGATCTGGCCGTTCAGCTCCCCGGTGTGGGTCCATTGGGCCACGAACATCTTCTGGGAGCGTTTGGCGATCAGCGCGGTGATCACCAGGGTCAGCGGCACCGTGACCAGGGCGATCAGCGCCAGCAGCGGCGAGAGCAGGAACATCATCACGAGCACACCGATGACGGTCAGCAGTGACGTGACGATCTGGCTCAGGGTCTGTTGCAGGCTCTGCGAGATGTTATCGACGTCGTTGGTGACGCGGCTGAGCAGTTCGCCGCGCTGGCGGGCGTCGAAGTATTTCAGCGGCAGCCGATTGATTTTCGCTTCGATCTCGGCACGCATGCGGTACACGGTGCGCTGCACGATTCCGGCGAGCACGTAGGCCTGCATCCACGCGAACACCGACGAGAGAATGTAGAGCACCAGGGTCCACATCAGCACCGTGGAGAGCATCGCGAAGTCGATGCCGAGTCCGGGAGTGAAGGTCATGCCGCTGAGCAGGTCGGCCTGGGCGGTGTCACCGGATGCCCGCAGCCCGGCGATGACGTCGGCCTGGCTCGGTCCGCTCGGCAGGGTCTTGGCCAGCACCCCGGAGAAGATCAGGTTGGTGCCCTCGCCCAGCAGGCGCGGACCGAGAACGGCGAAGCTGACGCTGATCACGGCGAGCAGGAACACCAGGCCCAGCCACATCCGTTCGGGGTGCAGAGTGCCGATGAGGCGTTTAGCCGAGGCGGTGAAGTTCATCGACTTCTCGGCGGGCAGGTTCATGCCGCCGAACGGGCCGGGACCGCGCTGCATGGGCGGGCGGCCGGGCGTGCTCGGGGCACCGGATGCTGCGCCGCTGGTCTTCGCCGTGTCGCTCATGCTGCTTCCTCCGCCGTGAGCTGGGAGGCCACGATCTCCTGGTAGGTGGTGTTGGTCTCGAGCAGGTCTTCGTGGGTACCCCTGCCCACGATGCGGCCGTCCTCCAGCACCAGAATCTGGTCGGAGTCGATGATGCTCGACACCCGTTGGGCGACGATGATCATGGTGGCCCCGGCGGTGTTGGCTTTCAGTGCCCGCCGCAGTCGGGCATCCGTGGCCAGGTCCAACGCAGAGAAGGAGTCGTCGAAGATGTACAGGCCGGGTCGGCGCACGAGCGCCCGGGCGATGGCGAGGCGCTGGCGTTGCCCTCCGGACACGTTGGTGCCGCCCTGCGAGATGGGGGCGTCCAGTCCACCGGTCATCTCTTCGACGAAGTCGAGGGCCTGCGCGATGCTCAGGGCCTGCCAGAGTTCCGCTTCGGTGGCGTCGGGTTTGCCGTACAGCAGGTTGCTGCGCACGGTTCCCGAGAACAGGTACGGCTTCTGCGGCACGAGGCCGATGTGACCCCAGAGCAGGTCGGGGTTGAGCTCGCGCACGTTGACGCCGTCGACGAGCACGGAACCGGTGGTGGCGTCGAACAGGCGCGGCAGCAGGTTGACCAGGGTGGTCTTGCCCGATCCGGTGCTGCCGATGATGGCGGTGGTTTCGCCCTGCCGGGCGATGAAACTCACGTTGCTGAGCACCGGCTGGTCGGCGCCCGGGTAAAAGAAGCTCACGTCGAGCAGTTCCACCTCGCCGCGGGCGGTGATGTCGTTGACCGGGTTCTCGGGCGGGCGCACGCTCGACTCGGTGAGCAGCACTTCCATGATGCGGTCGCCCGAGACGGCGGCGCGCGGAATCAAGACGGCCATGAACGTGGCCATCATCACGGCCATCAGAATCTGCATGAGGTAGCTCAGGAACGCGATCAGGGTTCCCACCTGCATCGAGCCGTCCTGGATGCGGAATGCCCCGAACCAGATCACGGCGACGCTAGACACGTTGAGCACCAGCATCACGATGGGGAACATCAGGGCCATCAGCCGGCCTGAGCTCAGCGCGACCTCGGTCACGTCGCGGTTGGCGGTGTCGAAACGGGCGGTTTCCACGTCTTCGCGCACGAACGCCCGCACCACACGGATGCCGGTGAGCTGTTCCCGCAGCACCCGGTTCACGGTGTCGATGCGGATCTGCATCTTGCGAAACAGCGGCACCATGCGCACGATGATCAGGCCCACGGCGACCAGGAGCACCGGCACGCTGACCGCGATCAGCCAGGACAGTTCCAGGTCCTGGCGGATCGCCATGATGACGCCGCCGATGCTGAGGATCGGCGCGGAGACGAGCAGGGTGCAGGTGGTCAGCACCAGCATCTGCACCTGTTGCACGTCGTTGGTGGAGCGGGTGATCAGTGAGGGCGCACCGAATTTGGTGACTTCCTGTTCGGAGAAGCTGCCGACCCGGGTGAACACCGCGCCGCGCAGGTCTCGGCCCACGGCCATGGCCGCTTTCGCTCCGAAGTACACCGCGATGATGGCGCAGACGATCTGGCCGAACGTGATCAGCAGCATCACGCCGCCGGTGCGCAGAATGTAGCCGGTGTCTCCGGTGGCCACCCCCTGGTCGATGATGTCGGCGTTGAGCGCCGGCAGGTACAGCGAGGCGATCGACTGCAGCAGTTGAAACACGACGACGGCTACGAGTAGCCGCCAGTGCGGTCGCAGGTAGCGCACCAACAGGGTCCAGAGCACGTGGGTTCTCCTAGTGGGAAAGCGGATCGGCGGAGGGAACGGGGGTTTGCGTGAGCTCGGAGATTTCTGAGCTGAGGTCGGTCGCGGGCGCCCCGGCGATGCCGTACAAGATCAGGTCGGTGATGTCGTCGTCGCTGAAGCCGTCACCCACATGGATCAGGGGCATGCAGGCCGCGAGCGTGACCATGCGGATCACCTGCGCGCAGCGGTCCGCCGGAAAGTTGAGCCGGTGCAGGTCTGCTTCGAGCGCATGGCTGAGTATTTCGGTGAATTCACGGCGCGGGTCGTGCGAGTGCGGCTTTCCCAGCAAACCCAGAGCCGTCATGAGGGTGAACACCGTCGTGAAACGTTCCCGCATCAACACCACGATCGCGTGCACCCGTTCGGGCAGGGCCAACGACACATCGACATCGCGCAGCTTGCGCCGAAACGGCTCGGGGTCGACGTGGCGGTCCACGACGGCCTGCACGAGCTCTTCTTTGGTGCCGAAGGCCCGGAAGATGGTGCCCTCGGCGATGCCGGCGGCTTCCGCGATCTGGCGCGTGGTGAGGGCCTGACCGTGCTGGATGAGCAACGGGGTCACCACGTCGATGAGCATGGCCTGACGGTCTTCCAGGGCCAACGGCCTGGCCCGGGCGGGCTTGTCGGTGCTGTCACCGGATATCTGCTGAGGGGGAATAACCACATCAAAAATCTTAGCTGAGTGAGTGCTCACTCACAAGCATCGGCGGTGTCCCGGGCCAAAAATAGGGAAGACTGGGGGTTCACCCCCGAAAACGAGGAACCGAATGATCAACCTGCAGCAGGATGCCGATGGCTTCATCCGCATGAACCGGCATTTCCCCAAGAACTCCGACATCTCCATCACCTTCAGTGACGGCGTGACGGAGGTTCTCACGGGCCTCCAGCTCAATTCCGCCTATGACGCTGCCCTGGCGGTCTTCCGCGATCAGAACCGATTGGACGCGAAGGGTTTCTCGCGCGCCCCCGCCAAGACCGTGCACCCCACCCAGCACATCGAGTTCGTTCCCGTACATCGGGGCATGGCCGACGCGCACTGACAGAGGCGCACTGACAACGGCGGACACCGCTGACCGCGGTCGGCTCGGAGTGCGGGCGGGTTCGCGCTGTGCACAGCCGCCCCCTCCCGACGTCGCTGTGCACAGATGTCTCAAACCCGCTCGGGCCGCACCGAGCCGCGGGTTACAGTCGGTTCATGGATAGTTCGCCGCATTCCCTCATTCGATTGCCCAGCCCGCTGGGCATGCTGGAACTCACCGCCGGCCCTGCCGGCATCCTCTCGCTGTCCATCGAGGCGCACGGCTCGCTGCCGTTGCAGAGCGCACCGGAGAAACGCTCCCCCGTGCTGCAGCAGGCCAAACGACAACTCACGGAGTATTTCGCCGGCACCCGGCAGACCTTCGACCTGCCGGTGTTCCTCGACCGCGGCACCGAGTTTCAGCGCAGTGTCTGGTCGGGCCTGACCGGGGTGGCTTTTGGCGAGGTCGTCTCGTACGGTGAGCTGGGCGCCCGGGTCGGCCGGCCCGGCTCCGGCCGCGCGATCGGGGGCGCCGTCGGCGCGAACCCGGTGCCGATCATCGTGGGCTGCCATCGCGTGCTGGCCACGAACGGCCGCATCACCGGGTACAGCGCCGGCGCAGGCATCCCCACCAAGGCGTGGCTGCTCGATCATGAGGGCATCAGTCACCGATGAGCACCACGAGAGCTGACGAAGCGTCGGTGTCCGAGCAAGCGTCGGTGTCCCCGCAAGCGTCGGTGTCCCCGCAAGCGTCGCTGCTGATCGCTGCGGACGGCCTGGCCCGCTGCGCCTGGGTGGGAACGGATGCGGAGTACCGCCGCTACCACGATGAGGAGTGGGGCCGGCCCTTGCTAACGGATCAGCAACACTTTGAGAAGGTGTGCCTGGAGGGCTTTCAGGCCGGACTGTCCTGGATCACGATTCTGCGCCGACGACCCGCCTTCCGGGCCGCTTTCCACGGCTTCGACATTGACCGGGTGGCCGCTATGGGCCCCGACGACGTCGACCGCCTCGTTCAGGATGCGAGCATCATCCGTCATCGCGGCAAGATTGAGGCCGCGATAGGCAACGCCCGGGTGACGCAGGGCCTGGGCGAAAGCCTGACGGAACTGATCTGGAGTTTTGCTCCCCCGGCCCGGGCGCACCGGTTGCGCTCGCTGAGCGAGGTTCCCGCGATCACGCCGGAGGCTTCGGAGCTGAGCG
>JBBQYN010000106.1:0-8124 GCA_038208655.1 Actinomycetales bacterium | reverse complement strand
AGCGCATCGGCATCGCCGTCGGCGTAGACGGCGACCGACTCAAGCCCGGCGTCGTCGCAGGCCCGGGCAATGCGCACGGCGATTTCGCCACGGTTGGCAATCAGGATCTTCTGCACGGGTCAGCCTTGTCTGTCGGGTGTCGGGAAAACGGTCTGGGCATCGTCGCCGGCCGTGACGGAGGGTGCGCCGAGGGCGATGCTGACCGGCACGAAGCGGATCAGCGCTCCCGGGGCGAGCTGCGCCGCACGGTCGAGGTCGGCGTGCAGCACCACGCCGAGCACCGGGTATCCACCGGTCACAGGGTGGTCGGCCAAAAACAGCACCGGCAGACCCGATGCGGGCACCTGAATGGCTCCGCTGACGGTGCCTTCGCTAGGCAGCTCACCGGCCTGCATGCGGGCGAGGGCGGGGCCGGCCAGGCGCAGACCGATGCGGTTGGACTGTGCCGTCACGCTCCACAGGGTGGCCTCGAACTCGGTCATGGAGGCCGGGGCGATCCAGTCGGCGCGTGGTCCGGCCAGGTACCGCAGCTCGGTGACCTCGGCCGGCGGTGCCGGTGCCGGCTCCGCGGCTCCCACCACGCTCGTGGGCGGGGCCGACAGCACGGACAGTTCGGTGCCGACGGTCAGGGGTGCCGGGCCGATGCCGGACAGGGTGTCGCTGGAGCGGCTGCCGAGCGCCAGCGGCACGTCGAAGCCGCCGCGCACAGCGAGGTAGCAGCGCACCCCGCTGTTCGGGGCACTCACGGTGAGGTGGTCGCCGGCGTTGAGGGCAAAGGGTGCGTGCGTGGGCACCGTTCGCGGCGGGGTGCCGGCCTCGTCTCGGGTCACGGTCAGGGTGACGGATGCCCCGGCGACGGCCACGACCTGGTCGGTGCGCGCCTGCAACACGAGGCCGCCGAGGGCGTTTTCGAGTACGGCGGCCGTGGCGGGATTACCGGCCAGGCGGTTGGCCTGGCGCAGCGCCGCCCGGTCGAGGGCGCCGGAGCCGGCCACGCCGAGGTCTGCGTGACCCGGTCGCCCAAGGTCTTGCACGGTCGTCTGCACGCCGGGCTGTAGCACGACGATGCCGGCCGTTACCGCGGTGTGGTGCGGCGCTGTGCCGGGGCCGTCGTGGCTGGGGGTGTCATGGCGGGGCGCGGCCAGCGCCGTGTCTCGTACGCTGCGAAACTGCACCCGGGTTCCCGGCCGGATCAGCGCCGGCTCGGCCCGGTCCAGGTCCCAGAGGCGTACCCCGGTGCGCCCGATGAGCTGCCAGCCACCGGGGGTGACGCGCGGGTACACGGCCGAGTAGCGGTCGGCGAGGGCGACCGACCCGGCCGGCACGGCGGCGCGTGGACTGTCCCGGCGCGGCACGCGCAGCCGGTCATCACCGACGAGGTAGGCGAAGCCGGGTGCGAAGCCGCCGAAGGCGGCCGTCCAGACCTGCTCGGAGTGCGCCTGAACCACGCCGTCGCGGCTGAGCCCGGTGAGCTCGGCAACCGTGTCGAGGTCGGCGCCGTCGTAGACGGTGTCGAGGGTGACCAGTGTGCTCGGGGACTCTGCCGGGCCAGACGGATACGTCGTTGCGCCGGCCGCGGCGAGGCCGGTGACGTCCGACGCCGCCAGCTGGGCGGCAAACGTGGCCGCGGCCGCGGCGGACCGACCGGTGATCAGCAGGGTTTCGGCGGCGGCAACGGCGTCGACCTGACCGTCGAGGGGATGCTTCAGCAGCCAATCGTGCAGCCCCATCACATCCTGCAGGCTCGGCAGCTGCACGAGAACGGCGCGGTCGCCGACCGGCCGCAGGGTCAGCGGGGAGTGCAGGGTCAGCGGGGGAGTCGGGCCGGCTGGAGAGGCGGGGCCAGGGGCTGGGGGAGTCGGCATCCGCTAGACGAAGCTTGCGATGGTGACACGGGCGTCTTCGAGGGCGGCGCGAATGGCACCGGCCAGCAGCACGGCGTCGGGCGTGTCGCCGTGCAGGCAGATGCTGGCGGCGGGCACGTCGATGAGCGACCCGTCAATCGCTACGACCTGATGGTCAATGGCCAGGCGCAGGGCCTGGGCGGTGACGGCCCCCACGTCGTGCAGCACGGAGCCGGGCTGGGTGCGCGAGACCAGGCTGCCGTCGGGGTTGTAGGCCCGGTCGGCGAAGGCTTCGGTGACGAAACGCAACCCGGAGGCCTCGGCCAGGCTGCCCACGACGGAATCGGGCAGTCCCAGCAGCGGCAGGTGCGGATCCACGGCGAGGATGGCGTCGACGACGGCCTGCGCCTGCGCGGGATGCCGGGCGATGGTGTTGTACAGCGCGCCGTGCGGCTTCACGTAGCGCACCCGCGTGCCGCCGGCCGCGGCCAGCGCCTGCACGGCACCGATCTGGTAGATCACGTCGTTGGTCAGTTCAGCGGCCTGCATGTCAATGAAACGCCGGCCGAAACCGGCCAGGTCGCGGTATCCGGGGTGGGCGCCCACGCTCACCCCGCGGGCGGCCGCGGCCGCGCAGGTGCTGCGGATGGTGCTGGGGTCGCCGGCGTGGAACCCGCCGGCCACGTTCACGCTGGACACCGACGCGATGATGGCCCCGTCGTCTCCGAGGGTGTAGCTGCCGAACGATTCGCCGACGTCGCTGTTCAGGTCAATGCGCATGCGGGTGCCCCGTCTCGTGAGTGAGTGTGCGTGGCATCCAGCCTGCCCCATTTCGTCAGATTGTTCAACAATCTACGATGGATTGGCCGGGCCGATTACCCGGGCCGACTACCCGCGGGTGTGGGCCGCCTCACCGGGCGCGCGGGGCGTCGCATCGAAGTGCACGAGGTGCAGGCGCCCGTCGGCCCAGCGAAAGTCGTGCACGGACCCGTTGCGAATGAGTTCGTTGTGGCCGGGTCGTTGCCCGTCGGTGAGGTGCCGGATCACGGTTCCGATGACGCCGCCGTGGGTGACCACGAGCAGGCACCGGCCCGGCCGCTCCTCCGCCAGCCGGCCCAGCGCGGGCAGTACCCGGTCGAGCACGCTCTGGCGCGGTTCCAGCCCGGGAACGGCGACACCGTCGGGGAAGCGCTGCTGGCGCTCATCGAAGGAGAGCCCCTCGATATCGCCGTGGTGGCGTTCGGTGAGGGCGGGCAGCAGCACCGGCGCGACCATCCCGAGTTCTCCGGCGATGATGCGGGCCGTTTCGGCGGCCCGTGACAGCGGGCTGGCGACGATGCCGTCCCACGACCGGCTCATCAGCGCGAGGCCCGTGCTGGCCGCCTCGGCCCGCCCGGTGGCGTTCAGGGGAATGTCGGTGCTGCCCTGAATGCGCTTGTGCAGGTTCCACTCGGTCTGGCCGTGCCGCACGAACGCGAAGGTGGTGTGCCGGGCCGGGCCGGGGGTGGTCACTGCTGTGATTCCCGCACCGAGGCGAGACGGTCCGCGAGTCCGGCCAGCGACTCGCTGGTGCCGGCTTCGAGTTTCACCACGGCACGGCCGTCACCTTTGGTGACGCCGCGGTTGATCACCACGATGGGAAGCTTGCGGCGGCGGGCCTGCTCGACCAGGCGGATGCCGGAATTCACCGCCAGGGACGACCCCGCCACGATCAGCGCTTCGGCCGAACGAACCAGCGCCGTCGCCTCAAGGAACCGTTGAGTGGGCACAAGCTCGCCGAAGAACACAACGTTGGGCTTGAGCATGCCGCCGCAGACGGTGCACGAGGGAATGCGGAAGTCGTCGATGTCACCCACGTCGGCGTCGCCGTCGGGCGCGATGGTGATGTCATCGGGCCGGGCCAGCAGGGGATTGGCCGCTTCGAGGCGCGCCGCAACACTGTCGCGGCCGAAGGCCTGCCCGCAGTCCAGGCAGATCACCCGGTCCATCGATCCGTGCAGCTCCACCACGTGCCGAGAACCCGCCCGGGTGTGCAGGCCGTCAACGTTCTGGGTGATGACTCCGGTGATCGCCTGCAGCTCTTCCAGCCGCACCAGCGACGCATGGCCGAGGTTCGGGCGGGCGGCACGAAACTGGCGCCAGCCCAGGTGGCTGCCGGCCCAGTAGCGTTTACGGGCGCGTTCATCGGCGGTGAAGGTCTGGAAGGTCATCGGGGTGCGCTTGGGGGCGCCCTCGCCCCGGTAGTCGGGGATACCGGAATCCGTGCTCAGTCCCGCGCCGGTGAGCACGGCGGCCGAGCGGCCGAGCAAGAGCTCAGCGACGGCGTCCAGGGCCGCGTCGGTGATCGCCGGGTAGGTGGCCGCGGCCGGTTCGGTCGAGTTCGACATGAGATCGGCGGTCATTGTGCTCCATCCGTTGAACCGGTCCTGCGGGAGTCGGCTGACTCGATTCTAAACGCCGGGCACAGGGCAGGGCTGGTCATCTGTCAGGCTGAAGACCCATCCGCTTGTCTTCCATGACCCATCAGCTACAGAGAGGCGCTCCAGCCGTGCGCATCATCCCCATCGACACCCTCGACCTGCCCGGCCTGGCCGACTACTCCCGACTGACCGACGTGGCGCTGCGACGCATCTCCGAGCCGGAGGGCGGGCTGTACATCGCCGAGTCCAGCAAGGTGATTCGGCGCGCCCTCAGCGCCGGGCACCGGCCACGGAGCGTGTTGATCCAGGAACAGTGGCTGCCCGAAGCCGAGGCGCTCCTGGCGGACTGGCCCGATGTGCCCGTCTACGTGGGTGACGCCTCGGTCCTGGAAAAGCTCACCGGGTACAACCTGCACCGCGGCGCCCTGGCAGCCATGCACCGGCCCGACCTGGCGACGGTTGCCGACGTCATTCGTGACGCGCACCGCATTGTGATTTTGGAAGACATCGTCGATCACACCAATGTGGGCGCCATCTTCCGGTCCGTGGCAGGGCTCGGCGCCGACGCGGTGCTGATCTCCCCGCGCTGCGCCGACCCGCTGTACCGGCGCAGCGTGCGGGTGAGCATGGGCACGGTGCTGCAGGTACCGTGGACCCGGCTGCCCGAATGGCCCCTCGCAGTGCCGATGCTGCACGAGGCCGGTTTTCACCTGGCCGCCCTGGCACTGGCCGACGACGCCGTGTCTCTTGACGTGTTCGCGCAGGGCGCGCCGGACCGGGTCGCCCTGGTGCTCGGCACCGAGGGTGACGGCCTCAGCCGGCACGCCCTCGCGGCGGCCGACACCGTTGTGACCATCCCCATGCTGCACGGCGTTGATTCCCTCAACGTGGCTTCCGCCAGCGCGGTGGCGCTTTACGCACTGCGTCGCTAAGTCGCACGCGGCGCGCTGAGGCGCGGGAGATGCCGACCACGAGACACCGTGCCGGACCGGTTTCGAAGTTAGGCTGAGACAATGCCTGAGAACCGCCGTGCCACCTACCGACGCCGACGCATTCTGGTTTTCGGACTCCTGACCGTACTGCTGGTCTCCGGCGGGTACGCCGCCGCAACCGGTCTCACGCCCGTCCCGGCGGCCGCCGCCGCCCTCACCCAGCCGGCCGATGCGACCCCGTCGGCCGCCGTGCTGGACTGGCCCGAGTTCGGCGGCAGCGCGGTCGGCGCCGTCGGGTTTCCCGGGCTGCTCGCCGCGGACGGCACCCAGACGGCTGTTCCCATGGCCAGCCTCACCAAAATGGTCGTCGCGCTCGTCGTGCTCGACGTGCATCCGCTCGGTGAGGCGGAGGACGGCCCCGACATCACCTTCACCGCGCAAGACGTGGCGAATTTTCAGGAGGCTGTCGTCACGGGCGGGTCGTTCGCCCCGGTCGTGGACGGCTTGGTGCTCAGTCAGCGGCAGACGCTCACGGCCATGCTGCTGCCTTCGGCGAACAACTACGCCGAGTCGCTGGCGATCTGGGCGTACGGCTCGGCGGAGGAGTACCTGGCCGCCGCCGATGCCTGGCTGGCCGAGCACGGCCTGACCGACACCGTCGTGGCCGACCTCAGTGGACTGTCGGCGCAGAGCGTGAGCACACCGGCGAACCTGGTGGAGATCGGCAAACTGGTCGCCGCCGACCCCGCGCTGGCGGCCATCGTGGCGCTGCCCACGGCGACGCTGCCCGGCGCCGGAATCGTGACAAACACCAACCAGCTGTTGGGCTCGTACGGGATCGACGGCATCAAGACCGGCACCACCTTCGCCGCGGGCGCCTGCCTGCTGTTCTCCACCGACCTCACCATCGGCGATGAAACCGTCACCGTGATCGGTGTGGTGCTCACCGGCGACAACCAGGCCGAGGTGCGGGCAGCCGTGACGGCTCTGATCGACACCGTCAAGGCCGGATTCCACGACGTGCAGCTCACCGACGCGGGCACCGAGTACGGCCAGTACAGCACCGACTGGGGTCAGAGCAGCAGCCTCGTCACCGCCGAGGCGGCATCCGTGCTGGTCTGGTCGGACACCCCCGTCAGCGGTGCGGCCGAGGCCGGACCGGCCGCGATCGGCACCGCCGGCGACACCGTGGGCCGCGTCGACTTTCTGGTCGGCGGCGAGACGATCAGTGTGCCGCTCGAACTGACCCAGACCCTCAGCGATCCCGGGCCGGGCTGGCGCCTGGGCCACCCGGCGGAGCTGTTCGGCTGGTAGCGCCCGGCGCTACGCCGGCGGCAGCAGGAACGGTCCGATGCTGGGTCGTTTGGGCTCCACATGGTCACCGGAGGACTGGTGACGCACCCGGCGCAGCACCCACGGCACCAGGTATTCCTTGGCCCAGGCGAGGTCTTCGGTGCGCGCCGCCCGCCAGGTGGTGCCCAACATGGGCTCGGGCTCTCGGGCGGTGAGTGCGCTAGGCACGTTCAGCGCGCCGAGTACCAGCCGGGCCACGGTGTGGTGGCCGAGCGGGTTCAGGTGCAACCGGTCCGGGGCCCACATCCGGGCATCCTGAATTTCCGCCAGCGACCACAGGTCCGCCACGATGCAGTCGTATCGGGTGGCGATGGCGCGCAGGTTCTCGTTGTAGATGGCCACTTTGCCGCGGATGCCGCGGAACACGGGCGAGAAGCCCACATCCGCTCCGGTGAACAGCACGACGGTCGCGCCGTCCTGCCGCAGCTGCCGCACCAGGTCGTCGCAGCGCGCCGAGATGGCGTCGGGGTCGCTCCCCGGGCGCAGCACGTCGTTGCCGCCGGCCGACACCGTGATCAGGTCGGGCCGCAGCTGCAGGGCCGGTTCCAGTTGCTCCGCGGCGACCTGGTTGATCAGCTTGCCGCGCACGGCGAGGTTCGCGTAGGCGAAATCGTCGGTGCCCGCACTGAGCACCTCGGCAACGCGGTCCGCCCAGCCGCGGTGCCCGCCGGGACTGGCCGGTTCCGGATCGCCGATCCCCTCCGTGAAGGAGTCGCCGAGGGCGACGTAGCGGGACCACGGATGCTGCTGCTTCGTCATGCCTCCATTGTCGCCCGTACCCGGGCGGCCGCGGCACCGGGCCCGGCGGCACCGACATGGAACGCGGCTAGCCCAGGGGAAACGTTCGGACGGGTGCACAGACCCGGCGTGAGTTGATAGATTTGCACGAAGTGAATACTCCATCTGTTTTCGGCCCCGCGCAGGGAACCAGTGCAGCCGAACACCTCTCGCCGTCCTTTCCCGAACGCGCCGCCTGGGGCACCGCGAGTAAACTCCGGGCCTGGCAGGCCGAGGCCCTCGAGGCCTACTTCGTGCACGAACCGCGTGACTTTCTGGCCGCGGCCACGCCGGGCGCAGGCAAGACCACGTTCGCTTTGCGCTTGGCCGCCGAGCTGCGCTCCCGGCGCACCATCGACCGCATCACCGTCGTCGCCCCGACCGAGCATCTCAAGAACCAGTGGGCGGATGCTGCGGCGCGCGCCGGCATCCGCCTGGATCCGATGTTCAAGAACGCCGACGGCATCTATGGGAGCCATTATCACGGTGTGGTGGTGACCTACGCCCAGGTGGCGGCGCGGGCTGCGTTGCACAAACGGCTCACCGAGTCCAGCCGCACCCTGGTGATACTCGACGAAATCCATCACGGCGGCGACGCCCTCAGCTGGGGCGATGCCATTCGTGAGGCGTTCGGCCCGGCCACCCGGCGGTTGTCGCTCACCGGCACGCCGTTTCGTTCCGACACCTCGCCGATCCCGTTCGTCACCTACGAGCTCGACCCCGAGGGCGCCCTCGTCAGCAGCAGCGACTACAGCTACGGCTACGCCGAGGCGTTGCGCGACGGGGTGGTGCGTCCCG
>JBBQYN010000105.1:0-8155 GCA_038208655.1 Actinomycetales bacterium | reverse complement strand
CGCACGCTGGAGCGCCCCACGCCGAGTTCCGTGGCGAGCAGGCGCTCGGAGGGCAGGTGGTCGCCTGGACTGAGCCGACCGGAGAGCAGGTCGGACTCCACCCGTTCGAGCACGATCTGCCAGGCGCGGCGGTCGGTCATGCTGATCCTCGACTCTGAGTGCTGGACGGTGCGTGCTGGGTGGAACGGATACTGTCGTCACCCTGCTGTGGTCAGACCACATGCGGGTGTGACACACACTACATGCTGGCGGGCCCGGCGTCGAGACCCCGCGGCGGAGTGCTTGGCAGAGCACCGGGCGCGGGCCGGCTGCACTACAGTCGGGCTGACGGCAGAAGGGGCACCATGACGACACCGCAGCTTTGCGATCTTCAGCTTCCGGCCGAGCCGGGCGCCAGTGTCGGCCTGCGGGCCGTGCTCGCCGTTCCGGCCGGCCCTGGACCGTGGCCGGGAGTCGTGCTGGTGCATGAGGCCTTCGGAATCACCGAGGTCATGAGACGTCAGGCGCAACGGCTCGCGGCGGCCGGATACCTCGCGGTGATGCCGGATCTCTTCACCGAAGGCGGCGTGCGCGCGTGCCTGGTCAGCACGTTCCGGGCACTGGCGGCCGGAGAAGGCCGCGCGTTCGTGGACATCGAGACTGCCCGGGGTTTTCTGCTGGCACGACCGGACTGCACCGGCCTCGTCGGCGTGCTGGGCTTCTGCATGGGCGGCGGGTTCGCGCTCGCAGCCGCGTCGCGGGGCTTCGATGCGGCATCCGTCAATTACGGCCGGTTACCGGCCGATCTCGACGCGGCGCTGGTGGGCGCCTGCCCGATCGTGGGCAGTTTCGGCGGCCGCGATCGGTCTCTCCCGGGGGCCGCCCGAAAACTCGACGCGGCACTGGTGCGCCGCGGCATCGCGCACGACGTGGCGGAATACCCCACAGCCGGGCACGCCTTTCTCAACGATGCCGAGTCGGGGCCGGCCCCGCTGCGTTTCGTGCTGCGGCGTATTCTCGGGGCCGGCCCCGATCCGGTCGCCGCTGCGGATGCCTGGCAGCGCATCGAAGCGTTCTTCGGGGAGCACCTCGCCGGCGCGGAGGCAGCCACCGAGTCCTCCGACCAGGATGGGTTGCCGCAGCCGTAGCCCACTGGTCGTCGCAGCGTGAGCGCGGCCGGGCTGCTCAGGCGGCCGGGCTGGTCAGCACGACGTTGACGGGCGGCTCGCCGGCGAGCATCAGGCCGATCTGCCGGTGCACCAGGCGCACCATGCGCGGCAGCATCGCGGAGCTGGCTCCGCCGATGTGGGGAGAGATCAGCACGTTGGGCAGCGCAAAGAGCGGGTGGTCCAGCGGCAGTGGTTCGGGTTCGGTCACGTCCAGGGCCAAGCGCAGTCGGCCGGAACCGGCGTGGGCGAGCAGGGCGTCCGTGTCGGCGACGGGGCCGCGGGCGATGTTCACCAGAAGAGTGTCATCGCGCATCAGGCTCAGAAAAGCGTCGTCGACCAGGTGGTGGGTCTCGTCGGTCAGTGGCACGGCGACGACCACGATGTCCGCTTCGGGCAGCAGGGCGGCGATGTCGCCGAACCCGTGAATCACGCCGGTGTCGTCGGTTCGTGCCGTGCGGGCGACGCGCACGACCTCGGTTTCAAACGGGAGCAGGCGGGCCTCGATGGCCTTGCTCACGCCGCCGTAGCCGATCAGCAGCACCCGCCGGTCGGCGAGGCTGGGGTGGGCGCGGGGCACCCACTGGCCGGCGTCGGCGTTGCGCACGAAGTCGGGAATGCCGCGCTGCGAGGCCAGAATCAGGGCGAGCGTGAGTTCGGCGGTGGACGTCTCGTGCACGGTGGCCGCGTTGGCGAGGGTATGGCCGGCCGGGAGCACCCGGTCAACTCCGTCGAAACCGATGGACTGGCTTTGCACCAGTCGGGTCTGCACCCCGGCGAGGTGGGCGAGCCGGTTGGTGGCGCCCATGTACGGAGCGACGACGAGGTCGATCTCGGGGACCGGAGCCGGGCCATCCATCGCCCAGTCCAACAGCTCGACGCCCTCGGGAAGGTCCCCGAGGGCGTCGCGCAGTACATGGTCGGGCACACTGACGATGAGTCGCTGAGAAGTCATCTGACGAGCCTAGCCCGGCCGCTCGCGCCGGTGGCGCGGGCGTCAATCAGTGAATCGGGTTTAGCTGAAGAGCACCGTGACCCGCGTCAGCGTCATGGAGACGCCGTAGATGAGCGGAATGCCGACGAGTACCCAGCCGAGGGTGAGGCGAAGGATTTTCATGTCAGGACTCCATTGCAGGTTCGCGCACGAGAGGCTTCTCGGGCTCGTGGAACTTCGAATCGACGGGGCGCACGAAGAGGTTGGCCACGAAACCGATCACCAGCAGTCCCACCATGGTGAGCAGGGCCGGCTGGTAGTCGGCGGCCGTCAGCTCGCCCGGGGTGCCCTGGGCGTCGAGGAACGCGTTCACGATCAGCGGTCCGGCGATGCCGGCGGCAGACCATGCGGTGAGCAGGCGGCCGTGGATGGCGCCGACCTGGAAGGTGCCGAACAGGTCTCGCAGGTAAGCGGGCACGGTGGCGAAACCGCCGCCGTAGAACGAGATGATCACGAAGGCCAGGATCACGTAGAGCGCGGTGGTGCCGCCGCCGAACAGGGCCAGCACGATGTACAGCACGGCGCCGACGCCGAGGTAGACCATGTAGATGTTCTTGCGGCCGGTCTTGTCGGACGTGGCCGACCATACGAAACGACCGCCCATGTTGGCCAGCGAAAGCAGACCCACGAAACCGCCGGCGACGATGGCCGAGACGAGGGAGCTGCCGTCAGCCTGCCGGAAGAAGTCCTGGATCATGGGGGCGGCCTGCTCGAGAATGCCGATACCGGCCGTGACATTGCAGAACAGCACGACCCAGACCAGCCAGAACTGGCGGGTGCGGATGGCGTTCTTGGCCGACACCTGATTCTTGGTCACGAGCGGCTTGGCCTTGATCGTGCTCGGGTCGAAACCGTCAGGCTTCCAGTCCGCGGCGGGCACCTTGATGGTGAACGCACCGAACATCATGTAGACGAGGTAGATCACGGCGAAGCACAGGAACAGTTTGCCGACCGCGTCGCCGCTGGCGACCCAGCCTTCCACGCCGGAGTTCGGGTCGAAGCGACTCATGAGGGCGTTCGAGACGGGGCTGGCGATGAGCGCGCCGCCACCGAAGCCCATGATGGCCATGCCCGTTGCCAGGCCGGGACGGTCCGGGAACCACTTGATCAGGGTCGACACGGGGGAGATGTAGCCGATGCCGAGGCCGATGCCGCCGATGAAGCCGTAGCCCACGTAGACGAGCCAGAGCTGATTGGAGAAGATTCCCAGCGAGCCGATCAGGAATCCGCTGGACCAGAACAGTGCCGCCACGAACATGGCCTTGCGGGGACCGTTGCGGTCAACCCAGGTGCCCATAAACGCGGCCGAGAGGCCGAGCATCACGATGGCGATCGAGAAGATCACACCGATCTGGGTGAGGCTGGCGTCGAAGTGCTCCACGAGGGCGGTCTTGTACACGCTGGACGCGTAGGCCTGGCCGATGCTGAGGTGCACCGCGAGGGCGGCCGGGGGGATCAACCAGCGGTTGAAGCCGGGAGGGGCAATGGTGTGTTCTCGATCGAGCCAACTCATGAAAAATGTCCCTCTGCTGCCGGTGAAGGCGCCATAGCTACGCTGCCGTCAAAACTTAAAAAAGATGTCTAAATAAATATACGTACCTATTAGCGATTATTTTTACCCTGCGGGGTTTTTTCTGACATCCTGCACATGTTTTGGAGGCAGGATAGAGGAATGAAACGCGCAGCGCCGATCGAAGACATCAACGAAGACAACCTGGTCGTAAAAAAGCCCGAAACACATGCGGCAGGTGTCAAAGCCGTGCTCGTATCGCTGGACCGAGGCATCGCCCAAGCGGGCCTGGCCCGCACGGCCAGTGCTCTGTTGCGCCTCAACCAGCGGGACGGAACCGACTGCCCCGGATGCGCCTGGCCGGAATCGCAGGGCCACCGCAAGACTGCCGAGTTCTGTGAAAACGGCGCGAAGGCCGTCGCCGAGGAGAGCACCACCCGCACGGTCGGCCCGGACTTCTGGGCGGAGCACTCCATCGAGGAGCTCGCCACCAAGACCGAGTACTGGCTGGGCAACCAGGGCCGCATCACGCACCCCGTCGTCATCCGTCCCGGTGACACGCACTACTCCCAGATCAGCTGGGACGACGCGTTCGAGCTGGTGGGCGAGAAGATTCGCGAGTCCTCGGCCGACCGCACGGTGTTCTACACCTCGGGTCGCACCGCCAACGAGTCGGCGTTCATGTACCAGCTCTTCGCGCGTTCAATCGGTACCAACAACCTGCCGGACTGCTCCAACATGTGCCACGAATCCTCGGGCTCGGCGCTGAACCCCACCATCGGCATTGGCAAGGGAACGGTCTCGCTCGAAGATATCCACAATGCCGAACTGATTTTCGTTGTCGGGCAGAACCCGGGAACGAACCACCCGCGCATGCTGTCGGCCCTCGCCGACTGCAAGAAGAACGGCGGCAAGATCGTTGCCGTCAACCCGCTTCCCGAAGCCGGGTTGTTCAACTTTAAGGACCCGCAGACGGTCACCGGCGTGCTGGGCAAGGGCGTCGACCTCGCCGACGAGTTTTTGCAGATCAAGGTGGGCGCCGACCTGGCCCTGTTCCAGGCGCTGGGGCACCTGCTGCTCGAAGAGGAAGAACGCGTTCCCGGTTCTGTCGTGGACCACGCCTTCATCGCCGAGAACACCGACGGCATCGACGCCTACCGCGCCGCCCGTAAGACCATCGACTGGGACACCACCGAGGCAGCCACCGGGCTCTCCCGCCTGCAGATCTCCACGGTCGCCCAGATGATGGTCGCCTCCAAGGCCACCATCATCTGCTGGGCCCTCGGCCTCACGCAGCAGCCGCACTCGGTGAACACCCTCAAGGAAATCATCAACCTGCTGCTGTTGCAGGGCAACTTCGGTAAGCCGGGCGCCGGCGCCTGCCCCGTTCGTGGGCACTCCAACGTGCAGGGTGACCGAACCATGGGCGTCTGGGAGAAGCCGCAGGAATGGATGCTCGCGGCCCTCGACAAGGAATTCTCCATCGAGTCGCCGCGCGAGCACGGCCTCGACTCCGTCGACACGGTTGACGCGTTCGAGAAAAACAATGTTGACGTCTTCGTGTCGATGGGCGGCAACTTCGCTCTGGCCTGCTCCGACACCGAGTTGCTCGAAGCGGCCATGCAGCGCGTGGGGCTCACCGTGAGCGTGTCGACCAAACCGAACCGGTCACACGTGATGCACGGACTCACCTCGCTGATCCTGCCGACCCTCGGCCGCACCGACACCGATGACAAGCACCCCGGTGGTCGACAGGTGCTCAGCATCGAGGATTCCATGTCGGTCGTGCGCACCACCCAAGGTCGTCTCGAGCCAGTCTCCGAGCACATGCTCGCCGAGCCCGTGATCATCGCCCGCATGGCCAGCGCCACTCTGGGTGCCGACCACGTGATCGACTGGAAGGGCATGGCCGACGACTACGACGTCATCCGTGACCACATCTCCCGGGTGCTGCCCGGCTTCGAGAACTTCAACGCTCGCCTGAAGACGAAGAACGGCTTCGTTCTGCCTAACCCGCCGCGCGACACTCGCAGCTTCAAGACCGACATCGGTCTGGCCCGTTTTACGGTCAGCCCCCTGGAGTACCTGACGCCGCCCGCCGGTCACCTCATTTTGCAGACCATGCGCAGCCACGACCAGTACAACACCACCTTCTACGGCCTGGACGACCGCTATCGCGGCATCTCCAATGGCCGTCGGGTGATTCTGATCAACGCCGACGACGCTGCCGAGATGGGGTTCGCCGATCGCGACAAGGTTGATGTGATCAGCACGTTCCAGGGTTCGGAGCGTCGCGCGGACGACTTCCGCTTGGTGTTTTACCCGACCCCACGTGGCTGTGCGGCCGCGTACTTCCCCGAGGCCAACGCTCTCATGCACCGCGAACTCGTGGCGCGCGAGTCGAACACACCCGGATACAAGGCCATGGCGGTGCGTTTCGTGGCTCGGGTCGAGACTTCCGTTCCGCAGCTGAGCTAAGACGCGACTCGCCGAGAAGCGACAAAACGCCCCTTCACACATCGTGAAGGGGCGTTTTGCGGTTTGTCGCGGAGCGGGCTCAGGCGGTGGCGACGGCGACGGATGCGTCGACGATGCGTTCCGCGCCCGCGTAGATCACCATGGACCGGCCGCGCAAAAACCCGACCAGGGTCAGGCCGACCTCCGCGGCGAATTCGGCGGCCAGCGATGACGGCGCGGACACGGTCGCGAGCACCGGGATTCCGGCCATCATGGCCTTCTGCGCCAGTTCAAAGCTGCCGCGGCTGGACACCATCAGCACGGTGCCCGACAGGGGCAGCCGGTTCTCTTTCACGGCCCAGCCGATGACCTTGTCGACCGCGTTGTGCCGGCCCACGTCTTCCCGGGCCACGAGCAGTTCCCCGGTCGTGCCGTCGAACAGCGCGGCGGCGTGTAGCCCGCCGGTCTTCTCGAAAACCGCCTGGTGCTCGCGCAGCTTGTCGGGCAGGCTGACCAGCAGTTCGGCGTCGACGCGCAGTTCGTCATCGGCGATGCTGAACCGGCTCTTGGTGCGCACCGCGTCGATGCTGGCCTTGCCGCACAGACCGCAGGAGCTGGTGGTGAGAAAGTTGCGTTCCAGGCTCGGGTCCGGGGCGGCGACGCCGGGGGCCAGGGTGACGTCGAGCACGTTATAGGTGTTCTCACCGTCTACCGTGGCGCCGGCGCAGTAGCGGGCGGCGCTGAAATGCGCACCCTCGGCGATGATGCCCTCGGAGACCAGGAACCCGGCCGCGAGGTCGAAGTCGTTGCCCGGGGTGCGCATCGTCACGGCGAGGGACCGCCCGTTGACGCGCATCTCCAGGGGTTCTTCGACCGCGAGCACGTCTTCCCGCGTGATCGGGCGTTCGCCCACCGTCAGGCGAACGACCTTGCGTCGTGCTGCGATTCTGCTCATATCACTCAACCACCAATGTAGGACATTTCGATTTTTTTGCGTCCGGATGCCCGGAGTGCGCCGGTCATCGAGCTGCGCAGCTCCGAGTACCGGTCCGTGCGTTCGCGCCAGATGTGCGCCATCACGGTGGACAGCTGCTCATCGGTACAGCCTCCGCGCATCAGTGCGCGCAGGTCGTGGCCGTCGGTCGCGAACAGGCAGGTGAAAAGTTTACCGTCCGTGGACACCCGCGCCCGCGAGCAGGAATGGCAGAAGTTCTGTGTGACGCTCGAGATCACGCCGACTTCACCACCACCATCCGTGTAACGCCAGCGCTGTGAGGTTTCGCCGCTGTAGTTGGGGGCGATCTCTTCGAGGGGCAGTTCTTCGTGGATGCGGCGCACCACCTCGGCGGACGGGATGACGGCTCCCATTTCCCAGCCGTTGCTGGTGCCCACGTCCATGAATTCGATGAAGCGCAGAATGTGCGGGGTGTCCTTGAAATGGCGGGCCATGGATACGATGTCCTGATCGTTTTTGCCCTGCTGCATGACCATGTTGATCTTCACCGGGCCCAGCCCCACAGCGTGCGCCACGTCAATGCCGTGCAGAACTCGGGAGACGGGAAATTTCACGTCGTTCATGGCCTGGAAGGTGGCGTCGTCAAGGGAATCCAACGACACGGTGACCCGCTTCAGGCCGGCGTCTTTCAGGGCCTGCGCCTTGAGGGCCAGCATGGAGCCGTTGGTTGTGAGGGCGATGTCGATCTCGCGCCCGTCGGAGGTGCGCAGCTCGGCCAGCATACCGATGAGTTCCTCGAGGCCCTTGCGCAGCAGCGGTTCGCCGCCAGTCAGGCGGATCTTCTCCACGCCGTGCGCCACCGAAATGCGCGCCAGACGCGTCATCTCCTCAAAACTCATCATCTCGTCGCGTTCCATGAACGCGAAGTCCTTGCCGAAGATCTCCTTGGGCATGCAATAGACGCAGCGAAAGTTGCAGCGGTCGGTGACCGACAGGCGCAGGTCAAGCAGGGGGCGGTCGCGGTGGTCGGTGACCGAGCCACTGGGTTTTTCGAGCTGCGTGGGAATATCAGCCAGTTCCCGAAAGAAACGTGT
>JBBQYN010000104.1:0-8162 GCA_038208655.1 Actinomycetales bacterium | reverse complement strand
AGCCCGACGCTCGGCAAGAGCCGTGGCATCCGGAATGCTCCCGGGCGACGCCGCCGAACCCCTATCTCGCTGGTTGAGGCCGAGCTTGCGAGGATCGAAACCCCGCAAGCCAATCCTCAAACGGGAGTCGCTCGTTCCAGGGGATAAATATCTCGCAATCTCGTCCTCATCTTCTTGAGGATCTCTCGTCTTTAGGTGCTAAAGGTGAGATAATGGAGTCATGGACACCAACGGAGAGAAATCTCCCGGCACTCCTGCGGGAAGCCTGTCGGGGAAGAGCCCGGATCAGAAACCGGCTCCAGCACCAGACACACCTGCACCGCCCACACCAGAACAACTTGTCCATCAAGCCGAAGACGCGGAGCGGGCGAAAAGCTACGTCCCGCGGCGCGGCTACAACGGCAAGACCAGCATGCCCGCACCCACCGACACCCTGAACGTGCTCCTGGACGCGGCGGCCGACACCGAGCGTGTGGTCTCCCGCGTCCATGCGGAGCGGGCAGCGATCCTTGACCGGGTGAGGCTCTACGTGCTCGCCAGCGTCGAGACGGGCACCCCGAACGCGCCGGCGATCACCCAGCGCGGTGGCGCGGCCGGCGTCGCGGAGGCACACAATGAAGCGCGCACCGGCGTCATGCAGAACACGGCGTGGAGGACCCCGAAGCCGCACCCGGTGTGGAGTCCCGAGCAGGCGGCGATGGAGGGCCTCGTCGCCGAGGTCGCGTGCCTGTTCCGCATTTCGGAGGGCGTGGCCCGGCAGCTGTTGTTCGAGAGTGACATGCTGCTACACGGCCTGCCACTGAGCCTTGAGGCGCTGTCCAACGGGGTGATCAGTTACCGGCACGCGCAGGTGATCATCGATCAGGCATCCAGCCTGCCCCCGGAGGCGTGGGCAGTGTTTGAGAAGCGTGCCCTCGACGAGCTCGAGGGCCTGACGCCGTCACAGTTGGGTGATCGGTTGATCCGGTGGCGGGAATGGATGCACCCGGAGTCCATCACCGTGCGCCGGAAGAAGGCGATCAAAGACCGCTGGATGCGGTTGACGCCCGCGCAGGACGGCATGAGCTACCTCGAGATGTACATCGCCAGCGGAGATGCGTCGGCTATTTACAACCGGGTGACGGATGTGGCCACCTCGCTGAAGACTGCGAAGCTCGCAGATTCAGACGACTCAGACGACTCAGACAAGTCGGACAAGTCGGGCGAGGACGCCCCCAAGGAGGAGCGCACGCTCCCGCAGCTGCTGGCCGACGTCGCCACCGACCTCTTGATGACGGGAGTCACCGCAAACGGCCTCGGCCACGGAGTGCGCGCCACCGTCAGCGTCACCGTTCCGGTCTTCTCATTAATGGGACTCACGGACGAGCCCGCGAACCTCGAGGGAGTCGGACCCATCGCCCCCGAGACTGCACGGCGCCTGGCCGGTACCGCGACCCGGTTCAACCGGCTGCTGGTGCACCCCGAGACCGGGGTTCTGCTCTCGGTCGGTCGGGAATCCTACCGAGTGCCGGCGGAGCTGAAGCGAGCGCTCCAGGCCCGAGACGAAACCTGCCGGTTCCCCGGCTGCAACCGCTCAGCCCGCGGCGGGGAAGTCGACCACACCCACGACTGGGCACTCGGCGGCGAGACCGCGCTGAACAACCTCGCGATCTTCTGCCGACGCGGTCACCGCATGAAGCACCAGACCGCATGGACAGTCCGGCAACGCAAGAACGGCACCCTGGAGTGGACCAGCCCCGCCGGTCGCGTCACCGCGACGCATCCGGCGTCCCGGGCCAAGCCGGTACTGCCCGAAGCCTTTGATCTGCCCGACGACGTCGCGAGGAACGTGGGGGCGGCGACTCCGGTGCACAGCGGGCCCCGGCTGAGCCTGGATGAACTCTGGAAGATGACCGAGGTCGATGCTCCTGACGCCCCCTTCTGACCGTTCCCAAGGTCGGCTTACGGGGTCTCGATCGCTCCTTCGTCGCGCCTCGACCAGCGGAGCGGACGCGCCTCGCCCAGCGAGGCTGTAGCGGCGCGGGTCAGCTGTCGATGGCGATCCGCACGGTGTCACCGTGAATGTCGATGGTGACCACGATCAGGTCGTCGCTGTCATCGGGGCTGATCGAGTAGTCCAGCAGTGCGAAGTGCTCTTCGTTGCCGTTGTGGTGCGGGTGGAACCCGACGCGCTGCAGCCGCAGCGAGCGCAGAAAGTCGATCTGCTGATCGCCGGAATCCCAGATCAGCGCGTCGGAGAGGGCTTCGGGGCCGAGCTCATCCACCTGCTGGTCGATGTACTTCGCGGTGATCGAGCCCTCCGCGGAGAGATCGGCCACGAGCGATTCGCGGGCCTGCGAGTCCACCTCTTCGATGGCCTGGATCATGGCCGCCGAGATGTCGAGGGCCTCGACCGACACGGAGTCCTCGTCGGGCGAGCTCAGGTCCACCTCGACGCTGTGCTCCCCCAGCTCTGCGGTGTCCGACCAGTAGACCTCGCCGTCGTCGTCGCTGCCCAGAATGCCGAAGAAGTCGTGTTCGATGGTCATGTTCGTGTCCTCAATGATCGTGTCGTGGCGTGGACCGCCGGGGTGTCGCACGCCGGGTGCGCGGGGGTGGGCATCGGCTAACCGACCAGCTTCTGGGCGAACACGTGCGGGGTGAAACCGGTGAGGTCGTTGATGCCCTCGCCCTGTCCCACCAGTTTGATCGGGATGCCCGTTTTCTCCTGCACCGCGAGCACGAACCCGCCCTTGGCGGACCCGTCCAGCTTGGTCAGCACGAGCCCGGTCACCCCGGCATGCTCAATGAACGCTTCGGCCTGCGCGAGACCATTCTGGCCGGTGGTGGCGTCTAAAACCAGCAGCACCTCGGCGATCGGGGCCTGCTTTTCCACGACCCGACGAATCTTGGTGAGCTCGTCCATCAGCCCGCCCTTGGTCTGCAGCCGGCCGGCCGTGTCGATGAGCACGATTTCGATGCCCTCCCGCTTGGCCTTGTCGACCGTCTGAAAGGCGACGGATGCCGGATCCTGGCCTTCCATCTGCGGCCGCACGATGCCTGCCCCGGCACGCTCGGCCCAGGTGGCGAGCTGTTCGACGGCGCCGGCCCGGAAGGTGTCGGCGGCGCCGATCAACACGGTGCGCTCGTAGGTGTGCAGGAACTTCGCGAATTTGCCGATGGTCGTGGTCTTGCCGACCCCGTTCACGCCGACGACGAGCACCACGGCGGGGCGTTCGCTGAGCGTGAGCGTGGGGTTGTACGCGGCGAGGCGTTCCTCGATGCCCTCGCGCAGCATCCGTTGCAGGTCGGCCGGGTCGGTGGTGTTGTACTTCGACACCTTCGCGCGCAGGTCGGCCAGCACGGCTTCGGTCACATTGGGTCCGAAATCCGCCTGCAGCAGGGCGTCTTCCAGGTCGTCCCAGGACTGCGCGTCGATGGTCTTTTTGGAAAACATTCCGCGCAGGGCGCCGGAGAGAGACCAAGGGGTGCGTTCTGCCATGCCCCTAGCCTAGGGCGACCGGGGGCAGACCCGCTCACGCCGCGACGAGCGCAATGCCGCTAATTCTGGCGCGTTCCGGGCAGACGCGCCGCTGCGTGACGGCGCGGGCTTTCTCAACGCCGTCGCGATCGGCACGCCGCTGGGCTTACTTCTGGCCGAGTGCCGCCCGGTGCCGCCCGGTGCTGCGCGCCGTGGGCCCGCTGCTGTCCGGCCTGCAGGTGCTGCCCTCGGTCGCGTGGGTTCCGGCGGCCATCATCTGGTTCGGTCTGACGGATGCCACGGTGTACTTCGTCGTGTTGATGGGCGCGGTCCCCTCCATCGCCAACGGCCTCGTGTCCGGTGTCGACCAGATCCCGCCGCAGCTGCGCCGGGTCGGCACCGTGCTCGGCGCGTCGCGGATCCAGATGGCGACCCTGGTGGTGTTGCCTGCGGCCCTGCCCGGGTACTTCTCCGGCCTGAAACAGGGCTGGGCGTTCGCGTGGCGTTCCCTGATGGCGGCCGAGATCATCGCCATGGACGGTACCATCGGATTTGGCCTCGGTTTGATGTTGCAGCAAGGCCGTGAACTCGCCGACCTGTCCTGTGTGCTGGCCACGATCCTGGTAATCCTCTTCGTGGGCATCCTCGTCGAACTGATCGTGTTCGCGCCGGTCGAACGCCGACTGCTGCGCCGCCGCGGCCTGCTTGTCGCCGGTCTGCGCTGACCGGCACCCCGCACCCTTGCACCTGTCGTACCCCACTGTCGAAAGGCTCCTCGTGACCCCCGCTCCTCTCCGCGTCGCCATCATCGGCGCCGGCCCCGCCGGCATCTACGCCGGCAACATCCTCAACCGCGACGTGCAGGCCGCCGGGCACGAGGTGCAGATCGACCTGTTCGACGCCCTGCCCGCCCCGTACGGACTGATCCGTTACGGCGTGGCCCCCGACCACCCGCGCATCAAGGGCATCGTGAACTCCCTGCACGAGATGCTCGACGCGCAGACCATCCGCTTCATCGGCAACGTGACCTATGGCACCGACCTCACCCTGGCCGACCTCACCGCGCATTACCACGCCGTGATCTTCGCCACCGGCGCCATCCGGGACGCCCCGCTGGCCATTCCCGGCATCGACCTGCCCGGATCGTTCGGCGCCGCGGACTTCGTCTCCTGGTTCGACGGGCACCCCGACGTTCCCCGCGAGTGGCCGCTGGATGCCACCGACGTGGCGGTGATCGGCAACGGCAACGTGGCCCTCGACGTGGCGCGCATGCTCGCCAAGCACGCTGAGGATCTGCTCAGCACCGACATTCCCGCGTCCGTGTACGCGGGCCTGGCCGGTTCCCCGGTCACCGACGTGCACGTGTTCGGCCGGCGCGGCCCGTCGCAGGTGAAATTCACCCCGATCGAGCTGCGTGAACTGGCCGCCGTACCTGACGTGGACGTGATCGTCTACGCCGAGGACTTCGTGTCCGACCCGTTCGTGGACCAGCTGGTGGCCGGCAACAATCAGATCAAGATCATGACACGTACCCTGAACGGATGGCTCGGCACGCCGAGCACCGGAGCCTCGCGTCGCCTGCACCTGCACTTCATGCACGCGCCGGTCGAGGTGTACGGGGACGGACGGGTGGAAGGCATCCGCTTCGAACGCACCGAGCACACCGGAGACGGGGGCGTGCGCGGCACCGGCCAGATCGTGGACTACCCGGTGCAGGCCGTGTACCGCGCGGTCGGCTACCAGGGCAGCGCGCTGCCCGGGGTGCCGTTCGACCCGGCTCGCGGCGTGATACCCAATGACGGCGGCCGGGTGCTCGACGCCGCAGAGGAGCCCATCGCCGGTCTCTACACCACCGGGTGGATCAAGCGCGGCCCGGTGGGGCTGATCGGGCACACCAAGGGTGACGCCCTGGAAACCGTGACCCGGCTCGTGCAGGACCTGCCCGCGCTGCTCGCCGTGCCGCTCACCGCGGCGACGGCCACCGACGCACGCGTGGGCACGGACGCCGTGCTCGATCTGCTGAGCAGCCAGGGTGTGCCGTTCACCCAGTGGTCGGGCTGGCAGCTCCTCGACGCCCACGAACGTGCCCTCGGCGAGGCGGACACCTCCGCCTCGGTGCGGGAACGCGTGAAGGTCGTGCCGCGTGCCGAGCAGGTCACCATCTCCCGCTCGGGCGCTCTGCTCCCGTCATGACGTACGTGATTGCGCTGCCCTGCGTCGACGTGAAAGACCGTGCCTGCATCGACGAATGCCCGGTCGACTGCATCTATGAGGGCGAACGTTCGCTGTACATCCACCCCGACGAGTGCGTGGACTGCGGCGCCTGCGAACCGGGACCCGGACTCGACGCGGCCGCCGCAGGCCTGTAAGGCAGAACCTGCTGGTGGGTCAGGAGGCGACGGCGTCGCGTTCGACCCGCTGCCCGACGACGGCGCTCACGCCGTCCTGGCGCATGCTGACGCCGTAGAGGGCATCCGCGATCTCCATGGTGCGTTTCTGGTGCGTGATGATGATCAGCTGACTGCTCTCGCGCAGGTTCTCGAAGATCGCCAGCAAGCGACCCAGGTTCGCGTCGTCGAGGGCTGCTTCGACCTCGTCCATGATGTAGAAAGGGCTGGGCCTGGCCTTGAAAATGGCGATCAGCAGGGCGATCGCGGCGAGGGACTTCTCCCCGCCCGACAGCAGCGAGAGTCGTTCGATCTTCTTGCCGGCCGGGGTGACCGACACCTCGATCCCGGTGGTCAGCAGGGCGTCGGGTTCGGTCAGCCAGATGCTGCCGGTGCCGCCGGGGAAGAGAATCGGGAACACCTCGGCGAACGCGGCCCGGGTGTCGTCGAACGCCGCCCGGAAGATGACCTGCATGCGGCCGTCGATCTCGTCGATGATGGTGAGCAGGTCGCTGCGGGCGCGGTTCAGGTCGCTGAGCTGGTCAGTGAGAAACCGGTGACGCTGCTCCAGCGCCGCGAACTCTTCCAGCGCCAGCGGGTTCACCCGTCCGAGCCGGGCCAGCTTGCGTTCGAACAGGGCCAGCCGGGCCTGTTCGGCGGCACGGTCCAACGGCGGCTGCGACGCATCCGGGCCGTACTCGGCCAGCAGGTCTGCCTCGGAGAGCCCCAGCTCCTGCGCGGCGCGGTCCAGCAGCACGGCAAGCTGCAGGCGCTTCTCGTGCAACAGCAACTCCAGGCTGTGCACGGCCTCGGTGATGACCTGCAGACGATCGCGCAGCGTGCCCTCGGTGGCGCGCAGGGCGCGCAACTCCTCGTTGTGGGCACGGCGCTCGGCCTCGACCTCGACCACCCGCAGGCGGGCCTCGCCGGCGGTCGCGTCGACCGAGGCCAGCACGAACGGCAGCGCGGCAACGACGCCCGAGGTCGCGGCCACGTCGCGTCGGCGCACGACTTCCCGGCGGGCGGCGTCGAGCGCCGCCGCCCGGTCTGCTTCCAGACGCGCCTGCAGAGCGCGCACCCGCGCCTCACCGGCCGTGACCCGTTCGTGGGCGGCGTCGACCTGCAGCCGCGCCTCGACTTCGCGGGCCCGGGCCTGCTCCAGTTCGACGCGCAGGGCGTCGCGAGGGGCGGTGTCAAGCAGGGGGCGCGGCGCCTGCCGGGCCTGCTCCACGGCCTCGACGGCCGCGTCGGCGCGGTCGACCGCGCTGTCGGCGGCGACGGATGCCTGTGCTCGGCCCCGTTCCAGACGGGCGTAGTCGGCTTCCGCAGCCGCGACGGCCACCGCGGCGCTGCTGCGCCGGTCGGCGAGGTCCCGGCGTTCGGCCTCCTCGGCGCGCAGAACGGCCCGCGCGGTCTGGGCGGTACTGACCTGCTCGGAACGGATCTGCCGCAGCGCAGCAAGGCGCAACTCGACGTCGCCGATCAGCGTGGTGAGTGCGTCGCCCCTGGCGGTGGCAGTATCGCGTTCCCCACGCAGTTCCAGGGTGCCGCGGGTCGCCGCCGAGCCGCCGCGCAGAGCGACGGGCGTGAGCACCTCGCCCGCGCGGGTGATCACGGTCACCCCGCCCTCGCCGGCCTCGAAGCCGTGGTGACGCCAGAGTGTCTCGGCCGCGGCGAGATCGGCCACGATGAGGTGGCCGGTCAGCGCGGCGAGCACGCCGGGCGGGGCTGTCAGCACGGAGTGCGCCCAGACGGCGCCGACGGGCGTCGGGGGCGAGGGCTGGGTGGGCGACGTTTCCGTGGGAAGGGCCGCGATGGGCAGGGCCTCTGCGGTCAGGGCCTCTGCGGGCGCGGCCGGCTCAGCGACGATCAGTTCGACGCGGCCCAGATCGTCGGCGTGAGCCTGGCGCAGGGCGTCGATCGCGGCGTCCCGGGTATCAGCGAGCAGACCATTGGCCAGTGAGCCCAGTGCGGCGGCCACGGCTGTTTCGTAGCCCGCTTCGACCCGCACGTGGTCGGCCAGCAGACCGCGGATCCCGGGCAGCTGCGCCGCGGCCAGCGCCGAAGAGCCGTTCTTCTGCTCCAGCGCCAGTTCGAGGGCGGCCCCGCGCGCGAGCTGCGCGTCACGGTCGCGTTCGTGGGTGTGCAGCATGCCGCGCAGTTTCTCGATCTCGGCCTCGGTCTGCTCGACCGCGTCCACGGCCTGGCGGCGCTCCTCCGCGGCAGTGCTCCCGGTAACACTCTCAGCAGAATCGGCTTCGGCAGTACCGGTCTCAGCAGAACCGGCTTCGGCAGTACCGGTCTCGGCAGAATCG
>JBBQYN010000103.1:0-8220 GCA_038208655.1 Actinomycetales bacterium | reverse complement strand
CCGAACGCGTGCCGCAACGGGCGCGGCAGTCAGGTCAGGAGTGGGACCGAAGGCAGTCGTCGACGGCTTCTCGGATCACGAGAGACTTCGTAACCCCGCGCCGACGCGCGATCTGGCTCACCTCGGCGTCGAGTTTCCGCTCGCACCGGTCGCGTCAGAACCTTTGACCACAACTCAGTTGGCCGCCCACAGGTGGTCGGCGACCTTGGTCCAGGCCGCTGAATCGTCAGGCAGGTTGTCGGACAGCATCATCTTGGTGCCGCCTTCGCGTTGCATCATGATGGGGACGTTGCCGGAGCATGCGCTCGTCGCCTCGAGCTGGTCGAGAATGACGAGGCACGGGCCGCCCTCGCCCGATTGGGCGGCGTAATAGCTGAGACCCGAGTCAGTCCAGAGCAGTCGGGTGGTGTCGGCGTCGAGACCCTCGACGACATTGGTGGTCGCGCCGGCCGGCATGATGTCGGCCTCGGACTGCGGCTCGTCGAAGACGGCCAGGGTGTTTGGCGCGGAGCATGAGGTGAGAGCGGATGCCGCGATGACGCATCCGATCGCTGTCGAGATCCTTCGGTGGATGAGCTGCATACTCACTAACCGTAGCGCCACAACAGACGGAGCGGTTGGTTTGACTGAAGCCACAACCTGTCGGCCAGCCTGGGGCGGCATCCGCTCACCACGATGTGAAGGTGTGAATGTCAGGCGGCCACGGCGGGGTCGGGGCGCCGGCTTCGCAGGGTGCGGAGCGGCACGAAAGCGATTGCCGTCACGACGGCCGCCACCATCGTGAAGACCAGGGATGTGCCCTGCGGGCCCAGCGCGCTAATGAATACCTGCACGCCGTAGTCGAGCATTTCGGCCGGATAGGCGGCCAGCACACGCGTTCCCACCGCGGCGCTGACGCCGGTGAAGAGGGCCGGGCCGATCCAGAGGGCGAGAACGCTGACGACCGCTGCGACGACCCGACCAGCGGTGGCGAAACCGCACCACGCGACGGCGAGCCCGACGATGATCGCCGGAACATGCCGGGTGACGCTCAGCAGCGCCATGGTCGCCTCGGTCGCCGAAATACCGAACGGATGCGAGATCAGCCCGTTCACCCAGACCCCTGCGGCGACCGCGGCCACGCTCACGGCAACCAGGGCACCAGCGGCGGGCGCCCGGGCGATGAGCACGAAGAGCAGCAGGCCCACGAGGTTGGCGGCGATGGTGCCGGCGGTCAGGCCAGCGAGATAGATGGTCTATTCCCGGCCTTCGGCCAGGCCGCCGGCGACGATCGAGACCGTCTGCACGATGGCGACGACCTGCACGATCAGCACCCCGACCGGGGTCGCGACGAAGGCGAATCGCGGATGCTGCGCGCCGGTCAGCCGCAGCAGACCACCGGCGATCGCCGACCCGGTGACGAGCACCGCGACGATGAGCGTGATCGTGTACTGGCTGAACGGCAGCAGCGTGATCGGCATGCCCTCCGGCGGCACATCCAAGGCCCACAGATTCTGGATCGGCAGCCGCATGCCGGTGACCATCCACGGCAGCAGCCCGATGATCGCTGCGAGCACCCCAGCAGCAGATATGCGGCCGGACCTGCGATCTTCATCGTTTTCATGCGCTCGAGAATGTTCATCCGCGCCCCCTCCATCGGAAACGGCAAGGCTAGCAGCGCACCGCTCGAGACGATTCTGCAGCGGATGCCGCGGCCGGGCCGGCCGAGGCCGGGCGCCGGGGGCGGCATCCGCTTGCGAAAGCTACTCGCCGAGCAGGCCGAAGAGGTACCGGCCGTAGCCGCTCTTCTTCAGCGGTGCGGCGAGCACGCGCAGCTGGGCGTCGTCGATCCAGCCGGCGCGCCAGGAGATCTCCTCGATGCAGCCGACCTTGAAGCCCTGGCGGTCTTCGATGACGCGCACGTATTCGGAGGCCTGCATCATTGACTCGAACGTGCCGGTGTCGAGCCACGCGGTGCCGCGGTCGAGCACCTGCACGTGCAGGTTGCCCTTCTCGAGGTAACGCTCGTTGAGGGTGCTGATCTCGAGCTCGCCGCGGGCGCTGGGCTCGATGGTCTTCGCGATCTCGACGACCGAGTTGTCGTAGAAGTACAGGCCGGGAACGGCGTAGTTGCTCTTGGGCGCAGCCGGCTTCTCTTCAATCGAGACGGCGGTCATGCTCTCGTCGAATTCGACGACGCCATAGGCGGTCGGATCGCTCACGTGGTACGCGAAGATGCGGGCACCCTCGATTTCGGCGTTGCCGCGCAGCGCGGTGCCGAGGCCGGCGCCGTGGAAGATGTTGTCGCCGAGCACGAGGGCCACAGTCTGGTCGCCGATGAACTCTTCACCGATGATGAAGGCCTGGGCGAGGCCGTCGGGCGAGGGCTGCACGGCGTACTCGATTCGCACGCCCAGCTGCGAGCCGTCGCCGAGCAGCGCCTTGAACTGGTCGTTGTACTCGGGCGTGGTGATGATGAGGATCTCTTTGACCCCGGCCATCATCAGCGTCGAGAGGGGGTAGTAGACCATCGGCTTGTCGTATACCGGCATGAGTTGCTTCGAGATGGCCTTCGTGATGGGCCAGAGCCGGGTGCCGGAGCCGCCCGCGAGAATGATTCCGCGCATTGTTACTTGCCACCGTTCTGGTTGAGGGTCTCGTAGTAGGCCCGGGCCGCTTCCCAGGTCGGGAGCAGTCCGGAGGCCGCGGCGGCCGCGAGGCCGGGGGCATCCGTGTCTTTAGGCGAAAGCAGTAGTTCGCCGGCCTCGGGCGGAAACACCAGTCCGACCTCGGGGTCAAGCGGGTTGATGCCGTGCTCGCGGCCCGGGGTGAAGGGGCTCGTGACCAGGTAGCTGACCGTGGCGTTGTCGGTGAGGGCGACGAAGCAGTGGCCGAGCCCTTCGGCGATGTACACGGCGCGGCGGTCGGTGTCGTCGAGCAGCACGCTGTCCCACTGGCCGAACGTGGGCGACCCCACGCGAATGTCGATGATGTAGTCAAGCACCGCGCCGTGCACGGCGGTGACGTACTTCGCCTGGCTGGGCGGGACATCCGCAAAATGGATGCCGCGTACGGAGCCGCGCTTGGAGACCGACGTGTTCGCCTGGGCCAGGTTGAGGCGGTGCCCAACCTTCTCTTCGATGCGATCAAAGCGATACCACTCGAGGAAAACCCCGCGATCGTCACCGAACTGCTTCGGGGTGATCTCATACGCGTCGGGTATGGTCAGGTCGCGGATTTGCACTTCCAGAGTCTACCAAGGACACCACCCGGTAGAATCGCCGAGCACCCCTGAAAGAAAAGGCCTTGTAGATATGAAGATTCTCGTCACCGGCGGCGCCGGTTTCATCGGCTCCAACTTTGTACGACGTACGCTCGAAGACAAGTACCCGGGACTGGAAGGTGCCGAAGTCGTCGTTCTCGACGCGCTCACCTACTCCGGCAACCTCGCCAACCTCGAGCCCGTCGCCGACTCCCCCCGTTACACCTTCGTGCACGGCGACATCCGCGACGGCGCCCTGCTCGACACCCTCTTCCCGGGCCTTGACGCCGTGGTGCACTTCGCCGCCGAAAGCCACGTCGACCGTTCCGTGCGCGACGCCAGCATCTTCGTCGAAACCAACGTGCTCGGCACCCAGCAGCTGCTCGACGCAGCCCTGCGCAACAAGCTGCCCCGCTTCGTGCACGTCTCCACCGACGAGGTCTACGGCTCCATCGCCGAAGGATCCTGGAACGAAGAACGCGCCCTCGAACCCAACTCCCCCTACTCCGCGTCCAAAGCCGGCAGCGACCTGCTCGCCCGCAGCTACCACCGCACCCACGGCCTCAACGTGTCGATCACCCGCTGCTCGAACAACTACGGCCCGTACCACTTCCCCGAAAAGCTCATCCCGCTGTTCGTGAGCAACCTCATCGACGACCTGCACGTTCCCCTCTACGGCGAGGGCAACAACATCCGTGACTGGCTGCACGTGGACGACCACACCCGTGCCATCGCCATGGTGCTCGTCGGCGGCCGCGCCGGCGAAATCTACAACATCGGCGGCGGCACCGAACTGACCAACCTGGAACTAACCCAGATGCTGCTCGACTCCGCCGGCAAGGACTGGTCCTACGTCGACCGCGTCGCCGACCGCCTCGGCCACGACCTGCGCTACTCCGTCGACATCAGCAAGATCCAGGCCGAACTCGGCTACGCCCCCGAAGTACCCTTCGAACAGGGCCTCGCCGACGTCGTGCAGTGGTACCGCGACAACCGCCAGTGGTGGGAACCCCTGAAGGCACGCGCCGCCCTGATCGGCTAACACCCGGTCTGCCGCGCCGTCGACAGCACCGTCGTGATCACTGCAACGAACGAGGAGCCTATGAAGTACCTGATTACCGGAGCCGCCGGAATGCTCGGCCGTGACCTGCAGAGCGTGCTCTCCGGGCAGACCGTGACGGCGCTCACCCGCTCCGACCTCGACGTGACCGACCTCGACGCGGTGACCGCGGCCGTGGCCGGGCATGACGTGATCATCAACGCATCCGCTTATACCAAGGTCGACGACGCCGAAACGAACGAAGACGCCGCCTACCAGGTGAACGCCGTGGGCGCCCGCAACCTCGCCACCGCGGCCGCGGGCGTCTCGGCACGCCTCGTGCAGGTGTCGACCGATTACGTCTTCAACGGCAGCGCCACCACCCCATACGCGGAGAACACCCCGCGCGACCCGATCTCGGCCTACGGCCGCACCAAGGGCGCCGGCGAAGAGTTCGTGCTCACCGAGAACGGCGACCGCAGCTTCATCGTGCGCACCGCCTGGCTGTACGGCCAGCACGGCCCCAACTTCGCCACCACCATGCTGCGCCTGGCCGGCTCGCACCCCACGGTGAGCGTCGTCAACGACCAGCTCGGCCAGCCCACCTGGACCCGCGACCTCGCCACCCAGATCGTGGCCCTCATTGAAGCGGATGCCCCCGCCGGCATCTACCACGGCACCAACTCCGGCGTGGGCTCGTGGTTCGACTTCGCCCGCGAGGTCTTCACCCTCGCCGGCCTCGACGCAGACCGGGTGTTGCCCACCGACAGCGCCGCCTTCGTGCGCCCGGCCCCGCGCCCGTCGTACTCCGTGCTCGGCCACGAGGCCTGGGCCGCCGCCGGCCTGACCCCGATGCGCCCGTGGCAGCACGCCCTTGCTGACGCCGCCGCGACCGGTGCCCTCGGGGTGTTGGGAAGCGAGCAGACGGCATGACCACCCTGCGGGTGGTTGTGGACCAGATGATCGCCCCGGTGCCGGGAAGTATCGGGCGTTACACCGAGGAACTCACCCGAGCCCTCATCGCCACGGCGCCCGCCGACTGTGCGGTGGAGGGCATCGTGTCGTCCTCCCCCGCCGACCAGTACGAGTACATCGAAACGACGCTGCCCGGGTTGGCTGGACTGTCGAAGAGCTCCCTGGCCCGCCGGGAACTGGCCGCGGCGTGGAGCCTCGGCGTGACGGCATCCTCGGGCACTGGTCTGGTGCATGCACCCAGCCTGCTGGCCCCGCTGCGCCGGCATGATCGTATTCACGACCACACCCAGATCGCCGTGACACTGCACGACATGCTCGCGTGGACGCATCCGCAATCCCTCACCCCGACGACCGTCGGGTGGAGCAAGGCCATGCTGCGCCGCGCCCGCAAACACGCCGACGTGCTCGTGGTGCCCAGCCACGCCGTGGCCGCCCAGCTCGCCGACGTGATGGACTTCGGCGACCGGGTGCGCGTGATCGGCGGCGCCGTGGGCAGCCGCCTGCGCCTCCCCGCCGACGACGTGGTGGAGGCCCGCGCCGCCGCGCTGGGCCTGCCCGACGAATACGTGCTGACGGCCGGAACCCTCGACCCCCGCAAGGCCGTGACCAGTGTGATCACCGCGCTGGGCCTGCCCGGCGCCCCCGACCTGCCGCTGTACATTCTGGGCCCGAACCTGTGGGGTGAACTCGACGTGGCCGCTGTCGCCGACGAGGCCGGCCTCGAGTTCAACCGGGTGCGCACACTCACCGGGCTCAGCGACGAAGACCTCGCCGTGGTCATCGCCCGTGCAACGGTGTTCGTGTACCCGAGCCTCGAAGAAGGCTTCGCACTGCCGATCATCGAAGCGTTCCACCTGGGCACACCGGTCATTCACTCGGATGCCCCCGCCCTGGTTGAAGCCGCCGGTGACGCCGGCCTGGTCGTGCCGCGGGAAAACGCCGCCGGCTATCCGGAACGCCTCAAAGACGCCATCAACCGGGTGCTCACCGACACCGTGCTGGCCAACCGGTTGAGCATCTTCGGCAGCGACCGCTCACGCGCCTTCAGCTGGCGGGACTCCGCCGAGCGAGTCTGGCAGCTGCACGCCGACCTGTAGCGCGACTCCTCGCCCAGGCGTGAGTTTCGGCCTATTTTTCGCAATTTTCGGGCTCAAACTCACGGCTCGGCCGTACAGGGTGCCGGAAAGCCCGGGTTGTGCACAGGAGGTTCCTTCGAAGAAGTTCTCCCCAGATTTCCGATCTTTTGCGAGAAAACCTCGAGTTTCGAGTAAAATTGGGGTATGTCACAGACAATCTCGTCGGGCATCACAGTTCCCGACCTCACTCCCGTTGAGCGGCTCCGCGAGGCCGTTGAGCACGTCACGGAGGCTCTGCACGCGGTGAATATCCCGCTGCTCGATGACGCCGACGCCATCGACACCATGATGCTGCTGGAACAAGGCGGCCGTGCCTTCGACGCCGCCCGGGTCTGCTCCACGACGGATGTCGGCCAGCGCGCCGAACGCGGCTCCGACGAGACCCTCGCCCACAAGCTCGGCTGCACCGACAAACTCGACCTCATCACCGCGGTCACCTTGGTCTCCTTTTCGGAGGCCCGGCGCCGGATGAGTCTCGGCGCACAGACCAACGACCGGCAGGAGCTGTGCCAGGTCATCGACCCGTTCTTCCCTGCCGTCGCCGACGGCCTGCGTTCCGGGGAGCTAGGTCTGGACTCCGCCCGCTACATCGTCAACGGGCTGCGCACCGTTGCCCGCCGCGCCGACGTTGAACTGTTTCGCCTGGCCGAACGGACGCTCGTCGCCAACGCCACCGGGGCGATCACCCCCGAGACCGAAGGCGAACCCAACAGCGGGATCGCCCTCCCTGCCGACGTGATTCGCCGTCTCGTGCAGGAATGGCTGGCCCGCCTCGACCCGGACGGTGTCGAACCCGTTGAGAGCATGCTGCGACCCACGAGCACCATCTCCTTCGGCACGCTGAAAGACGGCCTGCACCGCCTCCTCGGCGCCATCACCCCGGAGATGCGCGGCGCGATGGACACCGTGTTCTCGAGTTTCATTTCGGCCGGGTCGGTACCGTCCTTCCTCCCGATCACCGACGCTGACCCGGACAACCCCGCGGTCGGCCCGGTCGACGTCGACCCCCGCTCGGCCGGGGAGCAACGCGCGGCGATCATGCAGGCGATGTTCGAGAACATCGCCGCCGACCCGCGCACCCCGACCATGGCCGGCGCGGCGCCGCAGGTCATGATCCACGTGAACGTGCGCGACCTCGACAACGAGCGGGGTGTCGGCTGGATCGACGGGCAGGAAGCCCCGATCTCGATGCGGGCCGTGCGGCAGGCCATCTGCAACGGCGGCAGCCAAGGAATCCTGTTCGACCGCAACGACGCCTTCGTGAAGCTCGGGAAGAAGAACCGCACCTTCAGCCGAAAGCAGCGCCTGGCCATCAGCTCCCGGGATGGCGGCTGCATCATCCCCGGGTGCAACGTTCCCGCGTACTGGACCGAGATTCATGACGTGAAGGCGTGGCGACACGACAAACACACCTAGATCGACAACGGTGTCTGCCTGTGCCGGCGGCATCATGCCGAGATTGAGCAGTCGGGCTGGCAGATCATGATGGACAAGGGCAGGCCCATGGTGCGCGGCCCGGTCTGGGCCGACCCGAGCCAGACCTGGCGGCCGGCGCAGACGCACCGAGCGAACAGACCGGTCAGCGTCTGAAGCACGGGCAGTCCTATCTCTCGACTCACACCCCGCTGATCGACACACCCCGCTGATCGAGCTTGTCGAGATCGCCGTGCGTAGGGCTGTGGCAGTCTCGACAAGCTCGACCGGCGGATGGGCTCGACCAACGGATGGGGCTCGACCGACGGAGGCGGGTCGACCGGCGGGGCGGGTCGACCGGCGAGGCGGATGCGCGTGGACCCAAGAGGCTACTTCACCCCGACCGGCGAAAGTGC
>JBBQYN010000102.1:0-8365 GCA_038208655.1 Actinomycetales bacterium | reverse complement strand
CGTTGCTGAGGTCGAGGTCGGTCTTGATCTGCGGATACCGCGGCAGCAGGTTCGCAAACAGCGCTCCGTTGGTGAAGAACATCACGGCCACGGCGATGCGGGCGCTACGGTCGGGATGGGCCGCCGGGCGGGCGCGTGAAGACATAGCCGGTACTTTCGGGTCGAGGTGGAGGGGACGGACGGTGAGCAGCGGGGCGGCGCGGGGGTCAGGCCTAGTGCCGCACGATGGACCGCAACAGCCGCAAGGCGACGGACAGTGACGCCATGTCGTCGTGGCCGAGGGCGTTGACCTCCTCGAACACGCTGCGGGCACGGCCGAGCTGCTCCGCGTTCAACGCCTCCCAGGCCTGCAACCGTTCCTCGGCCGGGCCGGCGTCGGTGGCGTTCAGCACCGCCGCGGCCATGTCGGCGACGGTGGAGTACAGGTCGTCGCGCAGCGCTGCCCGGGCCAGTGACTGCCAGCGGTCCGTGCGCGGCAGGCCGGTGATGCGTACCAGCAGGTTGTCCACGCCGAACCGGTCGTAGACCCGGTAGTAGACGGCCGCGACGTCGGCGATCGGCGCACGGGTGTGCGCGGCCACGCGGGCCACGTCGAGCAGCGCGAAGGCTTCGAACAGTTCCGACCAGCGTCGCCCCAGCTTCTCGGGCACACCCCACGCGGCGGCTTTCTCCTGCTGTAGTCGCAGCCGCTCGAGGTCGGCGCCCTGCAGGTACTCACCCAGGTGCGCGCGCAGCACGTCGATCTGTGGTTTGTACTGGTCCACGATCTCGGTGACCGAGCGGGATCCGCCCTGGTTTACCTGCCAGCGCACGGCCCGGTCCAGCAGCCGGCGAATGTCCAGGTGAATCGCGGTCCAGTGGTCAGTGGAGAATGACGACGGCAGGGCGTTGAGTTCGGCGACCATGCTGTCCAGGTCGAAGATCTCCCGCAGCGCCACGAACGCCCGCGCGATTGTCGCCTCGTTGGCCGAGGTCTCTTCCATCGTGCGGAAGGCGAAGGTCACCCCGCCGAGGTTGATCATATCGTTGGCGACGACGGTCGCGATGATCTCTTTGCGCAGCGGATGCGTGTCCAACTCCGCATCGAACCGCTCCGACAACTTGGCCGGGAAATACTGCCGCAGAGTGCCGCCGAACCACGGGTCGCTGGCCAGGTCACTCTCCCCCAGGCTGGTGGCCAGTTCGATCTTCGCGTACGCCGCCAGCACCGACAGTTCCGGGGAGCTGAGCCCCTGGCCCTGGTCGAGGCGCTCGCGCAGCATCGCGGTGGTCGGCAGGGCCTCCAGTTCGCGGTTCAGGTCTCCGGTGCTTTCCAGCCAGTTCATCAGGCGTTCGTAGCTGGGGCTCCAGTTGTTCACCAGCACCCGGTCGTTGACCAGCAGGATGTTCTGGTCGACGTTGTCCTGCAGCACCAGGCGACCCACCTCATCCGTCATCTCAAACAGGAAGCGGGGCCGGTCGGCGGGGTCGAGACGTTTCGCGGCGACCATGCGGTCGACGAAGATCTTAATGTTCACCTCGTGGTCGGAGCAGTCCACCCCGGCGGAGTTGTCGATCGCGTCGGTGTTCAAGATCACCCCGTTCAGGGCCGCTTCGATGCGGCCGCGCTGGGTGAAGCCGAGGTTTCCGCCCTCACCGACCACCTTCACGCGCAGGTCCCGACCGTCGACGCGGATACCGTCGTTGGCCTTGTCACCGACCTGAGCGGATGTCTCACCGCTGGCCTTCACATAGGTGCCGATGCCGCCGTTGTAGAGCAGATCGGCCGGCGCCATCAGAATGGCGCGCAACAGTTCCGGCGGGCTGAGCCGGGTGGTGCCCTCGGGGAGGCCGAGCACGGTGCGCACTTCCGCGGAGATCGGCACGGATTTGGCCTGACGCGGGAAGATTCCGCCGCCGGCGCTGATCAGGTCCGGCGTGTAGTCGGCCCAGGAGGAGCGCGGGAGGGCGAAGAGCCGCTTTCGTTCCGTGAAGGAGGCTGCGGCATCCGGTGTCGGGTCCAGAAAAATGTGCCGGTGATCGAACGCGGCGACGAGGTGGATGTGCGGCGAGAGCAGCATGCCGTTGCCGAATACGTCACCGGACATGTCGCCCACGCCGACGACGGTGAAGTCTTCGGTCTGGGTGTCAACGCCGAGCTCGCTGAAGTGGCGCTTGACCGATTCCCAGGCGCCGCGGGCGGTGATGCCCATCTCCTTGTGGTCGTAGCCGACCGAGCCGCCGGAGGCGAATGCGTCGCCGAGCCAGAAACCGTACTCGGCGGCGATGCCGTTGGCGATGTCGGAGAATGAGGCGGTGCCCTTGTCGGCGGCGACGACGAGGTAGGTGTCGGCGTCGTCGTGGCTCACCACGCGCGGCGGCGGCACCAGACGTTCGCCCTCGTCGGGCGTGGTGACGAGGTTGTCGGTAATGTCGAGCAGGCCGCGAATGAAGGTCGTGTAGCTGGCGATGCCTTCGGCCATCCACGCTGCTCGGTCAACGGATGCGTCGGGGAGCTGTTTGGCGAAGAACCCGCCCTTCGCGCCGGTCGGCACGATTACGGCATTCTTCACCGTCTGCGCTTTCACCAGGCCGAGTACCTCGGTGCGGAAGTCTTCCCGACGGTCCGACCAGCGCAGCCCCCCGCGGGCGACCTTGCCGAAGCGCAGGTGCACGCCCTCGACGCGCGGCGAGTACACCCAGATTTCATACATCGGCCGGGGGAAGGGCAGCAGTTCGATCTCGGTCGGGTTCAGCTTGATGCTGAGGTAGGGCTTGTTCTGGAAGTAGTTCGTGCGCAGCGACGCTTCGATGAGGTTGATGAAGGTGCGCAGCACCCGGTCCGCGTCGAGCGTGGCGACCTGCTCCATGGCGGCGCTCAGCTCGGCGCGCACCTGCTCGACCCGGCGTTTGCCTTCGACCGCGCCGAGGTCAGGGTCGAACCGGGCCTCGAACAGGGCCACCAGGCCACGGGCCACGAGCGGGTTGGCCAGCAGGGTGTCTCCGACGAAGCCGTAGGAGTTGGTGTTGCCCATCTGACGCAGGTATTTCGCGTAGCTGCGCAAAATGACCACCCGGTCCCACGGCATCCGCTCCTGCAGCACGAGCCGGTCGAGTCCGTCGGATTCGCTGGCCCCACGCACGGCAGCCGCGAACGATTCCGCGAGCAGCGCGCCGGTGGCGACGGGGTCCACGCCCACCGGGTAGCTCAGGCCGAGGTCGTAGAGGTAGAAGGCCCGCCCGTCGCTGGTCTCGATTTCGAAGGGCCGTTCGTAGAGCACCTGAATGCCGAGGTTGTGGAAGTACGGCAGAATCTGGCTGAGAATCTGCGGGGTCATCATGTAGATCTTGACGCGGGCGTCTTCGACGGCGCCGGCCGTGTGCCCGGCCTGGCGGTACACGAACAGGCCCATCGGTGCCGTGGCAGTCCCGGTCGTGTCGGTGTCAGTTGTGTCGGCGGCGGCCGTGTCAGTGGCGGCGCGGGCGCCCGCCTCGAACCGGCCGATGTCTTCGAGGGCGTCACCGATTTCGTAGTCCACCCGGTAGCTGGGCGGAAAAGCGTCGGCCCACTGTTCCGCGAGTGCGTCGGCGGTGGCCACGTCGTGGGTCGCGTGGAGTTCTTCGCTGACCCCTTCCGGCCAGGACCGCACGGCCGTGACGAGGCGTTGTTCCAGGGCGCCGGCGTCGATGTCGCCCAGATGGGCGTCGCGCGGCAAGCGGATGCGGAAGAACAGCCGGGCGAGGGCAGATTCGGTCATGCGGGCTTCAAAGTCCACCGAATCGGCCGCGAAGGTGTCGCGCAGTTCCTTTTCGATGCGCAGCCGCACCGCGGTGGTGTATCGGTCCCGGGGCAGGTACACCAAAGCGCTGAGGAACCGTCCGTACACGTCGGGGCGCAGGAACAGCCGGGTGCGGCGACGCTCCTGCAGTCGCTGGATGGCGAGCACTGTGTCGGTGAGGGTGGGCACGTCGATCTGGAAGAGTTCGTCACGCGGGTAGGTCTCCAGAATGCCGAGAACGTCTTTGCCACTGTGGGAGCCGGGCGGGAACCCGACGCCGTTCATAACGGCGTCGATTTTCTCCCGCAGCACCGGCACGGTGCGTACGGAGCTGGTGTACGCGCTCGCGGCGAACAGGCCGATGAAACGCTGCTCTCCGTTCACGTTGCCATCGGCGTCGAAGCTTTTCACGCCGATGTAGTCGAAGTAGGCGGGGCGGTGCACGGTGGAGCGGGAGTTGGCCTTGGTGATCACCAGGGCGCCACGTTCGCGGGCTTTGGTGCGGCCGGCCGGGGTGAGGTGCTGAATCTGGTGGCCGTCTTCGGCGGAGCGCAGCAGGCCCAGGCCGCTGCCCTCGCGGATGGACAGCACGTCTTCCCCGTCGAGGGACTGCAGGTCGTACTCGCGGTAGCCCAGAAAGGTGAAGTTGCCGCCGTCGAGCCAGCGCAGCAGGTCTTGCGTCTGGCGCAGATCGTGGATTTCCTGCCCATGGGTGACACTGTTCAGCGCCGTGGCGATCTGCACCGCTTTGACCCGCATGAGCTGCCAGTCATCCACGGCGGCTCGCACGTCACCGAGCACCGCGGTCAGTCCGGCGATCAGGCTGGCCTGGGCATCGTCGCCGGCCCGGTCGATTTCGACGGCGATCCAGGATTCCAGGTGTGAGGCGTCATCGCCGGTCGCCACGAGGTGGGAGATGCTCGTCATGGCCGAAGTGTCACCGCTGGAGACGCCCACGTCGGCGGGCATGCGCGCGACGCCGACCAGGTTGTGGCTGCTGCGGTTGCGGGCCACGACGAGGAGGGGGTGCACGACGAGGTGAATGGCGGAGTTCTGGCGCACCAATTCGGCGGTGACGGAATCAACGAGGAAGGGCATGTCGTCGGTGACGATGTAGAGCATGCTGCGGCCGGCATCCGTTCGGATGACCACAGTGGCAGTTTTCGGCCGGCGAGTGTGCGCCACCTGCAGGTGCGTCTGCGCGCGGTCGCGCAGCACGTCGGGGCTGTACCCGGCCCGGTCTTCGGCGGCGAGATGCTCGTAGTAGTCGGCGATGAAGGCGTCGTAGGCGCTGTCTCGCGGCACCGGATCGCCCGCCCCGTCGAGGGCACCGGGCTCGGTGTGTGACAGCGCGGCAGGGGTAAATTCACTCGACACGTCAAAAGCCTCCATTGGCTGTGATTCTCGGGGCTGACCCGCGTGCGGTGTGCGGCGCGCGGAGGGCTCGTGCTGCGGCCCGCCGTTTCTGGCTACGGAAGCAACGCCCCAAGCCTACGGCGGTCGGCACCGGCGCCGCGCCCGGCGCGCCCCGGTCAGTCACACGCGCGTATGGGTGCGGCCCGGTCAGCTGGCGAATCGGGTGCGTGCGGCCACACTCTCACGCAACCGCACCCGCTGCCAGCCGGCGCTGTCGGTGATGCCCGGCAGCCCGTCGGCCAGTGCCGCGACGAGCACGGATGCCCCGAGCACGAAGGTGGGCACACCGAGGCCTCCGATGCGCTGCGTGGCGGCCAGGGCCCAGCCGGGGCTGAGCACCCCGTCGGGGTACACCAGTACGGCCGCGGCGACGCCCTCGCGGCCGACCACGCGTGAGAGCGCGGCGATCTGCGGAACCAGGCCGGCGATTACGTGCGGGGCGGGCCTGCCGGCGTACATCACCACGTTCTGTTCCACGGTGACCGGCTCGGTCACGGCCGGGGACACCAACAGCACCAGCCCCTGCCGACCCACGACCACATGGTCGATGCTCACCCCGGTGGGTCCCACCACGAGGTCGTGCCAGATGGAGAAGTCGCCGCCCAGCCGGGTCAGGGTGCGGGCGGTGGTTTCGGCGGCGATGGCCCGGTCGAGCTCCGCCTGTATCTCCGCGGATGCGTACCGCCGGGTTTCCGCCGAGAACGGGGCGTCCATGAGGCGCTGCACGTTGGCGGGTCGGGTGTGCTGGCGCTGTTCGAAGGCGGCGCACTGGGCGCGGTAGTGCTCCCAGCGTGCTTCGCTCACGCGGCGGCGTTCCGCGTGCAGCTCGCGGGCGCTGTGCCGGGCCGGGTCCTGCAGGGTGCGCAGCAGGGACAGGGCCAGGGAGCTGACCGCTCCGCAGAGGCCGGCGAGGCCGCCGCCGGCCAGGATGACCGCGGCGAGGGCCGCCGATCCGCCGGTCACGCCCACGCCGAACTGCCATGCGATGAAGAGTGCTACGACGGCCCCGGTCGCGCAGAATCCGATGGTCATCATGAGAAACAGCCGCAGCCAGCGGCCGGCGATGCTGAGGTAGGGGTCGCTGAGCGAGCGTGGCAGCCGGCCGGGCGGCGGCGGCGGGGCCACGCCCAGCCAGCAGCGCAGCTGGGTGAGGTAGCGCAGTCGGGCGCTGCCGCCGGCGAGGCCGTGCATGTCGGCGACGCTGTCCCGCGTCGCCGCGGCCGGGCCTGGGTGCGCCGGAGGGCCGGCGAACCGGTTCGGGCCGGTGGGCACGGGGCCCGGGTAGGCACGAAACCCGGGTGGGCGGCGCGGGGACCGGTGTGCGGGGACCGGGCCGGCGAGACGGGCGGCGCGCTCTGCGCGCACAAGTGCCTCGACCCGGGCCTGGTCGTAGTCGGCGCGGCGGTCCGGGCGGCCCAGCACCGCCCAGGCTTCCTGCACCCGGCGGAACTCCGCCTCGGATCCGCCGGTGTCGGGGTGGGCGAGGCGCGCCCGGTGCCGATAGGCGTGTTTGAGCTGGGCAGCATCCGCTGAGGTTGGCACGCCGAGGACACCGTAGAAGCCGAGGTCGCTGGCGGACATCTGTATCCCCTCACCGTGACGGCGCGAACAGAACGTCGCGCCGTGTGCCGGTACACCCCGTGCGGAGGTCCGGCAGCCCAATAACCTGATTTTAGCCACTCACCACGGCATTCGTGTGGTGCGCGCAGAAAAATCTGAGGCCGATTGCTGAGGCGAAAACCCAGGAACGCTCCTGATCTCGGCCTGCGCGGTCGCCCCGACAGGACGCGCGCGGGGCGGGCGGGCGGCCCGGGCCGCGCGGGCCGGGGCGGCTACTCGCGCAGGGTGGCGCCGAAGCGGTCCGCGGCGGCCGCGACACCCGCGAGACGGGCGGCGCTGGCTTCGGCCGCGGTCAGGGTGCGGTCCGGAGCGCGGAACCGCAGCGCGAAGGTGAGCGACTTCTGCCCGGCCTCCACACCGCCGCCACGGTACTCGTCGACCAGCTCGATGCTTTCCAGCAGCACGCCGGCACCGTGCTGAACGCTGGCGCGCACTTCGGCGGCCGGCACCGTGTCGGCCACGACGAGCGACAGGTCCTGCGTGGCGGCCGGCATGGTGAGAATCGGCGTGACGGTGAGTTCGCCGGTGGCCTGCTGCATAACCGCGCTGAGGTCGACCTCGGCCACGGCCACCACGCTGGGCAGGTCGTGGTCGCGGGCGATGGTCGGCAGCAGTTCGCCGGCATGTCCGACCGTCAGCTCGCCGGCATCAGTTGCCACGAACAGCTCGGCGGTACGTCCCGGGTGCATGGCCTGGTGCCGGCCCTGACGTACCTCGATGCGCACGCCGGTCGCGAGGGCGACCTGCTGCACGGCGGCGAGGGCGTTCTGCCAGCCGGCCGGGATGGAGGCCTGGCCGGGCTGGTGACGCACGGTGTTGCCCACGAGCACCACGCCGAGGTGGCGCGGCTGGGGCGGAATGCCGTCGTTGAGCTGGGCCACGGTCTCGGCGCTGGGCCGCTCACCGCCGGCGGGCAATACGGCGGTGCCATAGCTGCGGCCGGCTTCGGGGCGGAACACGAGACCCTGTTCGTAGAGGGCCACGTCGACGATGCCACGGGAGCGGTTGCGGTGCGCGATCTGCAGCAGTCCGGGCAGCATCGACGTGCGCAGGAACGGCGCTGCGCCATCCATCGGGTTCACGATGCGCACCTGGGATACGGTCGCTGCGGCATCCGCTTCGCCGAACAGACCATTCGCCGTCGCGGACACGAACGGGTAGGTGAGCACCTCGGTGTGGCCGGTCGCGGCGAGGGTCTTCGAGACCGTGCGGCGCAGGCGTTGCGTGCTGGTCAGGCCGCGGCCGGGCGGCGCGATGGGCAGCACGGAGGGGATACGGTCGTACCCTACGATGCGGGCCACTTCTTCGGCGAGTGTCCACTTGTCGGTGAGGTCGGGGCGCCAGGTGGGCGGGGTGACGGTGAGGTCGCCATCCGCTTCGATGAGCAGCGCGCCGATCTCGGTGAGGGCGTGGCGTTCTTCCTCGGCCGTGTACTCCAAGCCGATCAGGCCGGAGACGAAACCGGCGGGCAGCACGATGGGCCGCGGTGCCGGCGCGTTGTGGTGCACGGAGCCAAGGTCGTCGGGCACTCCCCCGGCCAGTTGCACGAGCAGGTCCACGACGCGCGCCGC